>NZ_PEIG01000009.1 GCF_002749975.1 Gloeocapsopsis sp. IPPAS B-1203
AAACCTCTTTGGAAAAACCTAAAAGCTGTTCAAAAAGGCAGGTTTATCTTTTTGGTGTTAATGCATGGGCAGGAAATAGCCCACTTGCAGCTAATATTGTGATTAATGATTTATATAAATATTTAGTCAACACATCCTCAAATATATTCAAACACATCTTTTTTGTCTGTAAATCATGCCTCCGTTCCTTTGCAGAAAAACGTTTGGCTACGCTCATAGTAAAGCGCGAAAATTACCTAGGTGTAAACGTAATGCTCTCTCTATGCTATTCAAACTAAACCATTTCCCAAAAAACCGATCGCACCATGCACGGGCTGCGTTATCGCGCTTTGTATAAATTGGGCGTTCAATTAAATCGGCAAAGTGCTAGGAGCAAAATCAACTCGCCTTCATTTGCTCTGTTTCATTGCCAACCGATTCAGGGTTCGAGAGTTACTCACCTTCGCAAAACTCATTTAGTAGCTTGAAAAAGGACTCAAACGCCTCTTGCTGATTAATGGAACGAAATTCCAGCATCTTTGCCCAAGATCGAGAAGTCGTCATCCCCAATCGACGCTGTAACCAAGGTTGAAACTCTCGGTAAAATCTTTTCTCTGCGTCAGTTAGCGGAACACCAAACTCCTGTT
Organism: Gloeocapsopsis sp. IPPAS B-1203; assembly: GCF_002749975.1. Lineage (NCBI taxonomy): Bacteria > Bacillati > Cyanobacteriota > Cyanophyceae > Chroococcidiopsidales > Chroococcidiopsidaceae > Gloeocapsopsis > Gloeocapsopsis sp. IPPAS B-1203. Next base: position 627 of record NZ_PEIG01000009.1, read on the forward strand.
GTGCCATTTTATATCCCGCCAAAAACATGAACAGATCTGTAACCGAGGCTCCACCAATCTACATACCAGGTTTAACCCTACCCCTGCCTCTCAGGGTAGCGGCTACAGCGATACCTCAATTGATCACGATCGCGTTCTCGCTAACTTTGATCAAGACCCCTCAGCATGAGAAGCGCGATCTCTGATACTGATCCTCTCTATGCTGCCTATGATCCAAGCGATAGCTATCACTCACAAGCTCTAGCAGAAGTAGAACGTCTGGCGAACAAAATCTCACGGTATTGATCCCATATCCGATTTTCCTGAAGACTCACAGCCTGATTCTCAAACGACTAGGAATTCAAATAGGGTTTCGCAATATTCAGGAAATTTCCGTTGGGACAGAACAACTGCAACCCGCTTTCGAGGATTGTCAGATGGCTACCCAAATCATTCAACGCTATCCAGACCAAGCAATTACACTGTTCGATGCCACTATAGCCGCAATTTCTCAGCGTTTGAGAGTTCCGATCTGGACGTATGACTTTCATTTTGATGCGATCAACAGCATGGTTTGGCGGTAGTGTGCTATAAACTACTTCAACTAGGAATAAAAATGAACCGGCGATCAAATGTGTAAAGCGCTAGGAGGGCGATGAGGGCGCTCATCTCTTTGTAAAATCCTGTAATCATACTTCTCTTCAAGACACTACGCGAACACATATGCTGCGCGAATATACCTTCGTTTTTCAGTGGCGATCGCATTGGTCAAGCAGTAAGAGAGTAAGGGCGATCGCCAGGATCAAGTGAAGCACTAGGAGGGAGCGAGAAGCGCTCGCACCTAACAGACATTGGGGCAATCGAGGGGGATTTCTACCAATTAACAACAGTTAACGCATTCACTTTAGCAAACTCTTGATCAGCCGTTATTAAAGCTGAACAATGAATTGTCATTGCAGCAATGATCGATTCTCAACGACGACATTAACCAGCTAGAGCGGTTTCTCAACTTTGGTGCCCAGGATCTCATCAGCTGCTTCACGCGCGTGTTTGCGGTTGGGTTCAGCTTTGTGCTGCTGGCTCCTGGCATTGCGTGGCTTGCCATGTTGCCCATCTCGTTCATTTGGTGGGGGACATTCGCCTTTCAATCCCGACTAGCTCCCCGTTATGATACTGTACGCAATTATGCAGGAATCAAAGAGCGATCGCCTCTCTCACAACCTTTCTGGCATTGCTACAATCAAGAGCTTTACCGCTGAAGCCTACGAGCGCGATCGGGTTTACACCGAAAGTGATGCCTACCGTCGCAGTAATCACAGAGCGATCGCCCTGAGTGTTGCCTTTCAACCAGTGTTGCGATTCTTCATCCTGCTAGGGTTTGTGATGACGCTGTACTTAGGCGGTCGAGAAGTCCTTCAAGGTCGCCTCACTGTAGGTACTTACGGCTTCATGGTGTTTATCGTTTTTATATTCCTCTAAACTCTTCACGCAATTGGGTAATACTCCAACCACTGCCATACACTGAATCTTCTGGATAGCTTTGTGCTAATGACTCCAGCTTAACTTCAGATTTAGGTTGCTCTAGCTCGAACTCCAATTTGTCTATGTCAATTTCAACTTCTGCTGCTTGTGCAGTTTGCAAATCAGGTTGTTTGGGCTTTTCTACTAACTTCTTAATAGGCTGGTTGACTCTAATGATTTTGCTTGAATTCATACTTAGTTGTAGGGAAGCAAAGTTGTCTTTAACTATAGCGATAAATCTGGTGTCAAGAGCACACCTAATATTATCAACTAGCACGACGCCGCTTCTGTTGCTTGACGAGAACTGGTCTAGGTTTCTTCTTCTTAACCACCTCAGTGCGAGCCATACTTGGTCGGCAGCAATCGCAGTACAGCGGACGCGGACCGTAAGTTTCGCGCTTAACGTCTTTGTTACATTGCTTGCAGATGAACTTATATACGCGCGTATGAATCACTCGCTCGTGTGCCCTTACTGTGTATTCTCGAACATGAACTCGCTTAGATGGCATAACCTAGAAATATGACACTGCTGTACATAATATGCTAGCGACAGTAGACGCTCCAACTTTTGAGTTTGAGCAACTTTAACACTTCATTTATAACTTAATCGCGCTATTTTCCATACAACAGAGCTTTGACAGAAGCTAAGCTGAAGTTTGCTTAAAGTACGCCAACACATCCTCAATACTGTTGGGATGTTGTTCTAAAACAGCACATAGATTGGGATTGATGCGCAAACTGTCAATAGGTTCGTCAACGAGGAGTGCTAAATCTTCTAAAATCGGTGAGTGAACTGGAGTGACGCGCAGTTGGTAGTTCGTGTAAAATTTTTATTTCCAGTCTTTGAGTGAGAAACTCTAATCGCTCCGTGTTATCCAGAACAACTTGCTTCATTTTTTCTAACCCCTCTTTGCTTGATTCATGGTGAGGAGTTAGGGGAGATGAGGGATTTACTTTATTAGGAATACCTTTATCTGTCAAATTTGATAAGGGGTAGTGCTATCAATTCTGGTAGGAGGGTACTGTCAGATTTAGTAGGGGTAGATAATGAACGCAATTCTTGCAAGCGATCAGGTGCGACCCACTCAGATTGAGGTTTTGGGCGGCGAAGCGTAGTATTTCCTGGACGTTCAATACTCTCAATCAATCGAGCTTGCTTCAGTAGTTGTAAAACTTTTGTGCTTTGAGTGTGTGGCATTTATGGTTGCCACTATAGTATTGTTTCTATTTTTTTGGGGACATTCAATTTCCATTTCGCCTACATCGAGCACCATCACTTTCCATTCCCAATTTGGTTGATACAATTGCCGTTGGCTGGGAAGCCGGAATTTACCGCATTGAATTAGCAGGTCTTCGACTTTTCTGACAATTCGTCCGACAGTCGTTTCGTGCAATCTCCAACTCACTCCGAAAAGGTGTTTCGACTAACTCCACACAAGCGTTTGAACTCCGCATCCGCAAGCTGTTGTAACTCGATGTATGTCATAGCACTTCCTCCCTGGTTCTAGTTGTGCCATGCACTGACTTACTTCGGCAACCTTAGATGAGTTTACTTTTTATCAAAAACTCATTCACCATGAACTGATGAAGCATGGTCAAGCCATGAGTGGAATTATGATTCACAAAGCCGCTCAAGTGGTAGGGGCTGATATTGAAGTGGCAATTGCTCCTCTTAATACCGTCAACTTCGAGGGTCGCGCTCACCAAGAACAACTCAAGGGGATGCTCGAACAAGTGGGTGTTCGCGAAATGACTGGTCAAGATGCCAAGCAGGGAATCTGGGCACGGGTGCAAGATGCGATCGCTGCAGTGTCGGGTGTGGCTGGTAGTGTGATTACCCAAAACACTGATAAACAGGATATGAATATCCAGACCTTAATCCGGCTGGATCATAACAAGGTAAATACCATCTTCACTGAAATCGGAGCCACGAAAGAGCCTCAAAAGCTCGAAGAGTATTTCGGACAGCTTTACAAAGATTTGTTAGCACACGCTCAAGCCGAAGAAGAAGTCGTCTATCCAAAAGTACGCTCTTTCTATGGTGATGACAACACTCAAGAGCTTTACGATGAACAAGCTCAAATGAAACAGATGCTAGATGAAATTAAGTCTATTGACCCTGCTTCTGCTGACGAATTTAGATCGAAAGTTAAAGACTTAATGGATGTGGTTGGCGACCACATTCGTCAAGAAGAGAGCACGATGTTTGCAGCGATTGACAACAATTGCAGCAACGAGCAAAAAGAGCAAATGGCGACTGAATTCAAAGCTGCCAAGAGCAATATCCAACAAGAGTTTGCAGGGTCTACACAGTAAAAATAAGCATTCTGCACTTCTGTAAGGGGAAAGGAAATTTCCTTATCTTTAACCATGTCCCTTTCTCCTTTTCCCGACAAATCCCACGAAGTCTATTCATTGATCATTTTTCGATTCGTGTAGGAGTTCTAGTAGTGTTAAGTCAGTTTTGTGTTCTGAACTGACATTCAACTACCGTTTAGGATAAAAATCAGAGCAGTCAATTGCTTCTTCTGTCAGAGCGGAATCAGGACGCACAGTACACTTGAGCTGATAGCTACCTGTAAAAAATTGACATCCTGAACAGGGAATTCGATGCATCTGCTTTGCCTGGGTAAAGGTATCATGCACCGTTCGCCAAATTGTTAATAGGAATAGAACAACGACTGCCCAAGCAATTACGAAGTAAACAAGCTTTAAAGCAGGTTGTAAGGTTAGAATCAAAGTAGGTATAAAGTGGGACATCAGATTAATCATCCCCTCCTAAATCTTTGCTTCATTGTGTAATAGCACTGACTCAAAACTTATATTTGAGATTGGAGCGTAATTTGAGCGTTGCAGTATTTTTGAGTTAACCATTATCGAGACAACACAAATTGCTTGTTAACTTGTGTATCTGGTACTAGTTTCCAACCTGCTCGCAGTAACTTTTGGTAAGTTGCCCAACCTCTAGAACCGCCAGATATCTCGTAATCTGGGACAGCATATTGTGGAAAAAATTTATATGGTCGCCAATCTTCACCCGCATGAGTTCGTAAGTGTAAAATCTTTTCTTCCGTTGATTGAGGTGTAGGTAACCAGCACATTTGTCCTGACATCTTAAACTCCTTCAAATGCGTTCATTTAATTATTTGCATCATAGTTTTCTCTATTGAGGCTTGTATTGTATTTGGATTTAAAGCCTAGAATAATAGAGATTAGTAGATTAGCAACGCTAAACATTTGATATAAACTACCAAAAACTGTATGGCTTTTTGTAGAAGAGTTTATTTGGTAAAGATAAGTGATACTGTTAATCAACTCACGTTATATCAATGAATAACAGTAAACACTTGCAACCAACTGTAGCTATCTCTCAGATACTTTTACGCCAATATAAACATGTTAGTCAAAATGTTAGGCTGCTGTTGAATGCCTGATACTGCTTAGCCAATTAAGTGGAGTACATCACGTAGGACATTATAACCAGCTAAATCCCACAGTAAGTAAGCAGCAAATCCAATCATTGCTAAGCGCCCATTCCATAACTCTTGTTGAGGATTCCAGCCAAAGATCCAAGCATTACGGTCAACACCGTTGTATGCTGGAGCTACAGGTGGTACATCGATAGAAGAACGTTGATTCATTGTTGTTAATACTCCTCAGTCACTGTTAATTTTATACTCTTTTTCTAATAGTATCTACTTAAAAAAACTCCGAGTCCTACCTTCAGGCTTAAACTGCAACCAACTCTAAAGGATGATTCTCTAAATAAAGATTTTGTATACAAAAATACAGTGATACCTTAATATTATTACCAGTATTAAGTAGGTGTAACTGAAAGATACCTGCGCTACAGTTAGACAGGAAGTTACTTAATAAAATCTCATAAATTTGTGTAAAGTAGCTAAGCCATTTTTAATTAAAGAATATTTTATTTATAACAAAGCAACAAAATGTTTGTTATTTAATGGGTTTGTTCTATCTTGCTTAATAAGCGTAAATTCATCGCAATTCCAAGTGTGTTTATAGCTACAACACAAATTTACAATAAGTTAACTCTTTGAGCAGAATATCTTTCAAACTAAAGTTCTTCTTAAGAAAGATGTGAGTTTGAGCGATGATTTGAAACTATGTCAGCACAAGCATTACTAAATAAAATCAAACAAGCTTATGAAATCTGATGAAAATCAAACCCCAAAGACAGAGAATAATGTTCCCATAGCTCAGAACACAGTGTCCGCCCATAATCCTGCATCAAAATCAGAGCCATTAACTCAGGTTCAGGCAGATAGCGTCATCACTCGTAAAGATATACCCAACTTAGGCTTTCGCATTACTGTTACAGCGATCGCTATAGCAATCATCATATTTGTTATAGGTACCTATTACGGCATTATCAATGTCTAAAGCACTGCCTTTATGGTTTATGAACGCTAGAACCTGTTGACTAATATTAGAGAAGCCGGAAGATGTGGCTCAAGCTGTTTGGAAAGCCGTTAAGCGTAGACGCAAAGATGTGGTAGTGGGCACTGCCAAACTGTGGACAACCTTACATCATACGCTTTCTGGCGTGATGAACCCTATCTTCCGGCAGGTTTTTGGTATGGGCGAATTATAATTGTTCGCGTAAGTTAGTCCCTTTGACTTTCGCGGGGAGAACAATTCCGTAGTAAGCTGTCGCGATCGCAGTCAAAGCATTAAACCAGACATTGTTACCAAAAATCGGCATTAAGCCAAATGTTGTTCTCGCAAAGGGTAATAAACCCATAATCGCTAGCAAGGTATAAGCGATCGCAAATCCGCGATTGAATGTGCGGGCACTACTTAAACTATAGTATGAGGCAATTCCTAATAATCCTACAGCAGTGCGGACAATGTTATGCAAAAGATTAGTAGGAAATAGCCCAAAGACATAGCCATAGCCTATATTATAGGCACTATGAATTTCATTCGCTGGGACATCAAGAGCGTTTGATCCTTGAACAGAAACAAATGCAGGAATAAATCCAGCTATGCCAACAATTAAAAAGAGAACACCGACAATGAGCGCACAATACCGCTCAGTGAGATTTGCTGTATTTGTATTTTCCATCGTGTTGATTCCTTGTTCGTCAATTTCTGAGAGTGTTTTGATCGAGACATACTAATTCAACTAGAGATTGCATACAAAAGTAATTTAATTTCTCTAGCTAAATAGGCACTCAATACTATTTACTTCAACTAATATTTTGTTTTTGAATCTCTATCAAAAGTTGTGTGTTTAGCTTGATAAGATTACGTGCTTTTTATACAAATAAGTACTAAAAAATTAGGAATTTGTCTATTTTTTGAATTATCTGTGGCAAGGTCATAGTAAAATATCTAAATAGTGAATCTTACTACTCAGGGACTTAATTTACTTTGTTATTAACAAGCATCACAGACGCCCTACGACTGAAGTCGGGGCTACTGAGACAAAGTGTGCCTGCGCACACTAAGTAAGATAGTAGGCTTATCAATAAGTCTACGGAGGTGGAAAGTGTTTGTTGATCTGCGAATTTATTTGAGTTCATCGAAGTAACGAGCGATCGCACTCTCAAGGCCAGGAAGCAACTCGCCGCGATTACTACCAAGAACACTATAACTTGGGCGGGGAGCGATTAAGCCTAGTTCTTGCAACGGACGAGCAATCACGTTACTGGTACTCAAACCGGCTGTTTTGGCAGCTAGTCGTGCCAAGTCAGCCCAGGCGATCGCACTTTTGTTTGCCAAGTGCCACAAGCCGCACTCACCATCAATTAACAAGTCAAGGCTAGTATGGACAAGATCGGGGACATATGTGGGTGAGACGATGGCATCCTCTGCGGCAATAAACGTCCGCCCCGCAGCCAACTCACGCAATGCGATCGTCACAAAGTTGTAATTATCCCAAGGTCCGAAAAAGGCACTCGTGCGAATTACCAATGATGCAGGATAAGCACTTAATACTCGCTCTTCGGCTAAAGCTTTACTCTGTCCATACACATTCAGCGGAGTCGCTGGATCGTCTTCTACATATGGCGTGGATATCGCACCATCAAACACCAAATCTGATGAGAAAGTCAGCAATGCTATATTATGTCGAGCGCAAACAGCGGCTAAAGTTGCGGGTCCTTGCGTATTGACCAGCATACAAATCTCCGGTTCGCGTTCCGCGTCGTCTACCCGTACATATCCAGCGGCATTGACAATTGCCCACGGCTGTAACTCAGTGAGAAATGCATCAACAGCGATGGGATCGGTAATGTCCATCTCTTGGCGCGTCAATAACTGGTACGAGATCCCCCGTAGATCGCAAATGCGTGCAAAAGCTTGACCAAGCGTTCCGGTTGCTCCCACGATCGCAATCGGTTTAGAGGTAACTCCTAAAGGAGGCTCAAAAGACGTTTTCTCCTGAGTTGAAACAGGGGGAAATAACAGCCGCGCTTGCCGATGCCACCATCCTGGGGTTGCTAGTAATGGGTGCTGTGGAGTATGTCCAGCAGCAAGATCGCAGATCATTTTAGCGATCGCTGTCGGTCGGGGATGCAGCGAACGGACATCGAATACACCTGGCTCGTAATAGCCGTCACAGCGAGTGACTAAGTTATGCCAATCGTAGCTACCTAACAGCGACCAAGCGGTAACAGCGCGAACATCCACACCGCGATCGCGCAATTCTTGTGTGGTATTCCATACTTCGTATAGCCAGCGCAACTGTTCCTCACGGGTGCAGTTGAGGTGAACTTCAGTAATTGCCAGCGGTAATTTGTAGCGTTCCCACGCTTCTGCAAGCAAGCGGCGATGTCCAGCTATGCCTTCAGCACATACCCGTACCGCCTCGATATCTGCGTACTGATGCTTGCCATTACCTCCATGCGACCAACTTGGATAGCGTTCGATCCGCTCGTCCAACAAGCGATCGCTTGTTAGGTAGTGATTAATTCCCATAATATCCGGCGGACAAGGATTTTCTAAAAATCCCGCAAGTTCAGCTTCATCGACTCCACACTGATGCAAGTAGTGCCACATCGGATGCGTTGGAGACAGCCTACCACACAACAAATCGAAACTTAGCCAGCGGCGCTCGTTTTCTAACGCTGCTTGGTATGCCAACAACGGCGTACTAAAAATTTTACCCAAATCTTCGGTTTGCACGAGTTGAGCATGAGGATTGACTTCGCGGATTGCCAAAATTGAAAGTGCGATCGCTCGGCACTGCCCTAACAAAGCGCGGATGAAAGTTAATTCATCTCTGCCGTGAGGATACCAATGACCGTATAATCCACTAAATCGTGCCGTTGTTAATGGCTCATTGATTGGCGTGTAATGTGTCACCCAAGGATAGCGTTCAGCAACCGCACGCGCAAACGCAGCGAGTTTCTCTGGAAATTCTGGATCTACCAAGCTGGTATCGCTAGGACCACTACCATGATGCACTAATCCGACAATGGGACAAATGCCCAGTTCTCGCAATCGACCTAGCCGTACATCAGCCCAAGTCCAATCAGCATTCTCGATGCCATTGGGTGCGATCCGCTCCCACAAAATTGGGTAACGAATCGTACGTATCCCCAGTTCGGCAAATAAATCCAAGTCATTCACGCGGGTTGCATGACCGTTGCGTTGCAACTGATCGAAATACTCATCACCCACACGATTAACTGTACACTCCAATCCAGCCCAGATTTCTACGGGATGTTTTGATACCATTTGGTTGAATGATTGTGACATTTAAATAACTAAAACTGACGATTGGTAAGATGCCCTCCGACTGAAGTCGAGGCTACCCAGGCAAAGTGTACCTTCGTACACTCAAACAAAACATTTAGCAGCAATTCCACGGAGGTAAATGTGGTTTGTTTAGCTACGAATTCATTCGCAATCGCATTCGTACAGGAAGTTTGATGAGTTAAAAACACAAGCCGTAATTTCTAAGCAAACAGCAGCTTGCTTAAATACAGCAGTCGAAGTATAGGTGAGAACATTATGGAAGCTCAGAGCCTTTGTCTTGTAAAGTTTGCTCAACGGGGAAACCCCGCACGCAACGCAAACCGCTGTCCTAACTAGCTTTTAACACTGACCCTTACTACAGGTGATGTGTTGATTGCAACTTGTTTCACCATTACCAATTCAAGCTTTAAGTGCAATTTGCTTGTAAACCGCCAGCGCCTGGGCAACGCATTGATCCATGTTGTAATACTTGTACGTTGCTAGCCTTCCGACAAAATACACTCGTGGTGTTGTATCAGCGAGTGCTTTGTACTGCTTGTAGATTTCCTGATTCTCAGGGCGCGGTACGGGGTAGTAAGGATCTCCCTCAGCTTGGGGAAATTCGTAAACGATGCTTGTTTTATGGTGTTCTTGCCCAGTTAGGTATTTAAACTCTGTGACACGAGTATACAAGTGTTCGTTGGGATAGTTAATGACTGGTGCTGGTTGAAACACAGCAGCGTGATGCGTTTCGTGTTTAAAATCGAGCGATCGATACGGTAACTTACCATAGCGAAAATCAAAAAACTCATCAACCGGTCCAGTGTAAACCATCTCGCGGCAAGGTATCGCTTTGGCAATTTCTCGATAATCCGTATTTAGCATGACTTTAATGTTGGGATGAGCCAACATATTCTCGAACATCCGTGTAAAACCGTGTCGTGGCATCGCTTGGTAGATGTCGGTGAAATAGCGATCGTCGCGGTTGGTACGAGTGGGAATCCGCGCGATTACCGATTTATCGAGTTCTGAGGGATCGAGTCCCCATTGTTTGCGCGTGTAGCCTCGGAAGAATTTTTCGTATAACTCCCGGCCGACTTTACTCACTACGACATCCTCACTCGTGCGGATGTATTCCCTTGATTCCCCAATCGATTTAAAGAATTCTGCTGCTTCAAATGAATTGAGGTTCATACCATACAGCTTGTTGATGGTGTCGAGGTTAATCGGAATCGGGACAAGTTGCCCATCTACACTTGCAAGAACGCGGTGTTCGTAAGCCCGCCACTGTGTGAAACGTGAAAGATACTCGAAGACTTCACGGGAGTTGGTATGAAAAATGTGCGGACCATATTTGTGAATTAGGACGCCATGCTCGTCGTAACAATCGTAGGCGTTGCCACCAATGTGATTGCGCTTGTCTACAATCAGCACTGTTTTGCCATCACTTGCCAACCGTTCGGCGATCGCACTGCCAGAAAACCCCGCCCCGACAATCAAGTAATCGAAGACAAATCTAGTAATAATGCTTGGTGCTTGTGGAATACTGGTCGTGCTGTCATGTTTAGCCGCGATCGCTGAATCAATGAGTTGGATCATTGATCCCCAAGTGCGATCCCATGAAATCTGTTCTAAAAAGGTATCTACTCGGCTTAACCATCTCAATGCAACATCCTCTTGCATTGCTGTTTGCACAGCGGTGACAAACTCCTCAACTGTGTCTGCAATTCGCACCAACTGCATCTCACCATAGGGACGCACCACGTCGCGAATTGAGGTGGATACCACAGGCTTACCCGCAGCGAGATACTCCGGAGTCTTCGTCGGGCTAATAAAGCGGGTTGATTCGTTGTGTGCAAACGGTAGTATCGCCAAATCCCATCCAGCTAAATACGCAGGTAGCTGTTTGTAATCTTTCGCACCGAGGTAATGAATGTTTGCGCGTTGTGGTAAAGTTGCCGGATCGATTTTTGCTACAGGTCCAAGCATCACCAAATGCCAGTCGGGACGCGCATCAGCAATTCCAGCGACTAACTCGATATCCATGCGTTCGTCAATCACGCCAAAAAAGCCTAAGCGGGGATGAGGAATATGAGCTTGATCGGCTGGTTCCTCTGCTTGAGATCTTGCTTGGGCAAAGTGGGCTACATCAACACTGCTAGGAAAAGCATAAACGTTCGGGTGCTGGTTGACTTTACTTTCGTAAAGGCTTTGTCCTCCGGTAAATACTAAGTCTGCACGACGGAATAATTCAGCTTCATAGTTTTTTAAAGCAGGGGATGCCCCTTTAAATGCAGACAATTCATCCATGCAATCGTATACCACTACTTCAGGTTGCAAATGACGTGTAAAGGCGATCGCCATTGGAGTGTAGTACCAACAGATGTACTTGCTGATGTTCTGCTGGGCAAACAAATTATCAATTAATTTTTGTAAGGTGGGAGCGATCGCCTCTTCACTCAATGCTTCTGGTAAGTGCGGCACAACAACCCAAACCCCACTTTCATCACGATTGATCTCCAACCTTTCTTCTTGATGTGAGCTAAAAATAGGTTCCTCAATGAAGAAGACTCGTTTTCTTTGAGCGCAGCGATTTAGAAGATGTTGAGGTCTTTGATAAACAAACTTCCAGCGCAAGTGAGATAAACAAATGACATCTGCTATCTCTGTAAATTCTATTGTTCTGAAATCGGTTTTGGAGCCTGATGATGAGTCTAGTGGTTCTGTTGCTATTGATAGCTTGGCTTCATCAACGCTGGATGACACCGCACCATTACTACCATTCTCTGCTGATTGAGCGTTTTCTCTGGGCATAAATTATTTCAAGCTTTTTAATTAAAGTGATTATGAAGAGACTTACTAGATAAACACAAAATTGCCTTGTTCTTGCACTTCACCTCAAGAACTATTGCCATGATTATTGAGTGGAATAAATTACTGCTTTTAGATTAGTAACTCTAAATTAGAGATTAAATTACATTAAATCAATTAACATCTACATTACAGAGCATATTTGTTTATATCAAAGGGAAGAAACTGTATGATTTTTATTTGTAAGCATAAATACAAACGATTGTAATGGCTTAATAATAGAACTATGTTTTTTATTGGTAGTAATTTATTTTTCCTATAAACTTAACTAGGTTGATTCTTTTCAATTAATTTGAATCTGCACTCCACACCAAAAAACTATTTAACAAACATAAATTTGCCTAAGTGCCAAGACAAAACTGCTGCTCAGAGCAATCTATTGCCTTCAACGTGTACAACAAATGATTCAAGGAAACTCTACCTAAAGTTTTAGTTTAAGTTTACGTAATCTTGTATTCATTTTTTCACTTATGGAAAATGACGTGAATTCATGCCTCCAATATGCAACATTGGAATTTATCAGTTTATTGCAAAATGCTCTGATGCAAGCCTGTGAGTACTAACGATAGGTTGTCCAAGTTGTGAAACGCCGTTACAATTCCCTCAAGCCTAGCTTTATCTGTAACCTTTAATTAAATCGTTTTTATAGATACATCTTAGTTTATATTAGTTTTACTCTTAAGGTAGAAGTGACATTTAAGTAAAATACTTAACCTACTACTAGCAGCATTTTTTTGACAATGAATAACTTATTAGCCTACTAACTAAAATATGCAATTTCAAATTGAATGTAATACCTTGAAAAATAGTGAAACTTGCTTGATATGTACAAAGCAGTTTCAGATGCAGAAGGCAAGATTAATTGTCTGCAATGACCAGGGTGATAGTTATGGAGATATTTGCCCTCAGTGCGCGGCTATGGGCGCTTATTGGATTGGTCAACAACTTAAAGCCTTAGACGGGCGATAGACTTGGCTCCTAAGTTCTTTTGAAGAGTTACAAATTTAGTTTGTGCAAATAAATTATTCCTAGTTCCTAAGTTTATTGTATACATAAAACTTTTGAACTATTTTGCTATTAACAAAATAGCCACTACTTGATTTGCCTAAAATCTTCAAAATATAGGATGCCATTCTCGCTAGTGTGAAGTCGCAAAACTTTTGAATAATATATTTAAATACGCAATTTAAACATATTTAGCGTGCTATTGAATCTTTAAAGCATCGTTAATGCAATCCTATTCTCTTAAGAGAGGTACTTTGCCTTGTTCAATGGCAAGTACTAGCACTGAATATTAGTAGTTGATATAAGTAATTAAACCTAGATTACTCCCTCAACAATATTGCAAAAAATGTTATATGTCTGAAGTATAGTTGAGCTTGGCTTGCCCTCGGTTTAAGGAAAAAGAATTTTTCGTGTAGCGTCTAAAGGATATGTTTTAATGAATTTGTTATTGGAGATGTCGAGTGGGGAGATTGAATTACACCGTAATGCTGACGTTAATAGGACTAAGTTAGTGGTAGATGGCTACCCACGCCCACAACTACAACGTCAGAACTGGCATAGTTTAAACGGCGTGTGGAAATTTGTGTTTGACGACAAAGGGCAGTTTGTTCAGCCTAGTGATATTAGTGAGTGGATGTATACTATAGAAGTTCCATTTGCTCCCGAATCTACCAAAAGTGGTATTAACGATCTAGGTTTTCACTCCAACTGCTGGTACGAGCGAGAATTTGCAACGCCGTCGGGTGAAGGCAGATTGTTGCTACATTTTGGAGCTGTAGACTATCGCGCTCGTGTTTGGGTTAATGGGCACTTCATGGCTGATCATGAAGGCGGACATACTCCATTCAGTATTGATATTACACCTGTGTTAAATAACAGTGGGGTAACGAAAGTTACAGTCTGGGCGCAGGACGATCCGCATGACTTGGCTAAGCCTCGTGGTAAGCAAGATTGGCAGTTAGAACCACATAGTATTTGGTATCCGCGCACGAGTGGCATTTGGCAGACAGTCTGGGTTGAACGTGTAAGCGGAACTTATATTGATCGCATTCGCTGGGCACCAGAATTTGAACGTTGGGAAATTGGTTTTTATGCTGCGATCGCTGGCAATCGCCAAGATGGTATCCAGCTTAAGGTAAAACTGAGTATTGGCGATACAGTATTAGTAAAAGATACTTACGAAGTTTTCAACGGAGAGATTCATCGCCGCATAGCGCTTTCCGATCCAGGAATCGACGACTACCGCAACGAACTGCTTTGGAGTCCAGAGAAACCAACACTGATCGATGCCGAAATTCAATTATGGGAAAACGATCAGCTTTTAGATGAAGTAAGATCTTACACGGCAATGCGGACAGTAGGGATACAACGCGATCGCTTTATGCTCAACGGTCGCCCGTATTACTTACGGTTAGTTCTCGATCAGGGTTACTGGCAAGATACATTAATGACTCCACCTTCAGATGCGGCGCTGCGGCGCGATGTGGAACTTGTCAAAGCAATGGGTTTCAATGGAGTTCGCAAGCACCAAAAAATTGAAGATCCGCGTTTCTTGTACTGGGCAGATGTCTTAGGACTCCTTGTTTGGGAGGAAATGCCCAGCGCTTACCGTTTTACTCCCAAAGCTGTAGAACGCATTACCAAAGAGTGGACAGAGGTGATTGAGCGAGATATCAGTCACCCGTGTATTGTCGTCTGGGTGCCATTTAATGAATCTTGGGGAGTCCCGAACTTAGTTGAAACACCAGCACACCGCAACTATGTTCTGGCAATGTATCACCTTACCAAGACGCTCGATCCATCGCGTCCGGTGGTGGGTAACGATGGTTGGGAAAGTACTGATACCGATATTCTCGCAATTCATGACTACGAAACCAACGCTTTGCGGTTAGCGCATCGTTATGGACCAGAAGTCAAGCTATCAGATCTTTTTGAACGGCGGCGTCCTGGAGGACGAATCTTAACCTTAGATCACTATCCGCATCAAGGGCAACCTGTCATGCTTACCGAGTTTGGCGGGATTGCCTACGCCCCAGATGATAAACCGGATGCTGATAAAGCTTGGGGATATGAGCGATGTTTCAATATTTCCGAACTCGAAATGAAGTATACGGCACTCTTGGAAACAGTGAATAATATCGAAATGTTCAGCGGATTTTGTTACACGCAGTTTGCAGATACGTTTCAAGAAGCTAACGGGTTAGTGTATAGCGATCGCACGCCCAAAATCTCGATTGAGGCAATTCGTCAGGCAACTTTATCAGGAGGAGTATGTACTCCCACAAGCTGCTAAAGCCAGATGGTCGTCATTTAACTTTATACAGTCGCTACCCAATTGATAGCAATATCACAGCCGTCAGCCCCAGTAATGAACCAGTGCAAGCAAATCCGCATCTGCGCTGGCATCCCTTACGCGGTGAATGGGTAGCCTACGCGAGTCACCGTCAAGCGCGGACATTCATGCCGCCTCCAGAATATAACCCCCTCGCACCTACCAGCAATCCCACGTTTCCGACGGAACTACCATTAGGTAGATATGACGTCGCCGTGTTTGAGAACCGCTTTCCCTCACTCACAGTGGCTGCACACGATCCGCCGCCGTCGATTGTGGAAACTTTACCCGCGCATGGTGCTTGTGAGGTGGTGGTATTTACGCAAGATCCGCAAGCTTCACTGGGTTCATTGGCACTCGACCACTTAGATTTGCTGTTGCAAGTGTGGGGCGATCGCACGCGCGTCCTTGGGGGAAATTCCCAAATTCAGTACGTCCTACCGTTTGAAAATAAGGGTGTGGAGGTGGGCGTAACGTTACACCATCCCCACGGACAAATTTATGCTTATCCATTTATTCCACCCGTACCCGCACGCATGCTAGAGATGCAACGGCGCTTTTACGCAGAACATCAACGGGGTTTGCTGCAAGATTTGATTGTCAAGGAGATTGCCGACAACCAAAGAATCGTTTATCAAGATGAAGCAGCGATCGCATTCGTGCCGGTATGTGCGCGTTATCCTTATGAGGTCTGGATTGCCCCGATTCAACCCGTTGCCACCTTTTGTGACCTGAGTGCAGCGCAACGCTGGAGTCTTGCCAAAGCTTTAAAAACGGTGACACTTAAATATGATGGCTTATGGCAGCGCCCATTTCCGTACTTGATGGCGTGGTTTCAAGCACCTACCGATGGCGAAGCGCATCCCGAAGCACATTTGCACGCCCAATTTTATCCTCCCTATCGGACAAGCGATCGCCTGAAATATTTAGCAGGAACTGAACTCGCCGCCGGGATGTTTGCTAATGATGCCCTACCAGAGGAAAAAGCAAAAGAGTTACAAGCTGTCGTTATTAATAGTGATGACACAACTCTATGGTTGCGGAATAGGTAATAGGTAATGGGTAATGGGTAATGAGAAACAAAAAGATATTTACCAATTACCAGTTTCTACGATTCCGTTTATTCCCACCTACGAACTTATGAACTTTCAACAGATATTTGATAGTCTACCTGAAACTGAAGCAAGTGCGCCTGGAAGAGTCAATTTACTTGGCGAACATACTGATTACAACGATGGATTTGTTCTCCCCACTGCAATTCCCCAACGCACAACCGTACAAATAGGTTTGAGTCGCGATTTGCAGCATCACTTTTACTCGGAAAATTTAGACGAGAAAATAAGTATTTCTGGCGATCGCCCGTCGTCTGGATTCGCAAGTTATATTTTTGGCTGTATCG
Organism: Gloeocapsopsis sp. IPPAS B-1203; assembly: GCF_002749975.1. Taxonomy (NCBI): domain Bacteria; kingdom Bacillati; phylum Cyanobacteriota; class Cyanophyceae; order Chroococcidiopsidales; family Chroococcidiopsidaceae; genus Gloeocapsopsis; species Gloeocapsopsis sp. IPPAS B-1203. The sequence continues at coordinate 17,441 of NZ_PEIG01000009.1, forward strand.
ACTTATTGGTCAAATCAGGGTATAAAATACCACCACTAAATATATGGGTTAACTCTACCGTACCAATCGGTTTAGGTTTATCCAGTAGCGCCGCGTTGGAAGTCGCAACACTAAGGGGAGTGCGATCGCTTTTCGATCTGCCACTTAATGATGTTGAACTTGCCCAAATTGGACAACAAGCAGAAATTCAGTACGCAGGTTTAAACTGCGGCATTATGGATCAAATGGCGTCTAGCTTAGCTGATATCGACTCGATGCTATTTCTTGACACGCGCACCTTAGAACGGCGAGTGTTACCTTTTCCCAAAGGTGCGGAAATTTTAGTCATCGATAGTGGCGTCCATCACGCACTCGCAAAAGATAGCGGCTACAATCAACGTCGGGCTGAATGCGAGGAGGCGGCGCGGCTATTGCATCTTGTAGCACTGCGCGACATCACCGATCCACAAGCTGTAGAGTTCTTACCCGAACCACTTAAACGTCGTGCGCGTCATGTCATTACCGAAAACAACCGAGTGCTAGAAGCTGCACAAGGAGTATCCGCTGAACGCTTTGGCGAATTAATGAATGCTTCCCATGCAAGTCAGCGCGATGATTACGAAGTTTCCGTCGTCGCCGTCGATACCTTAGTCGCCATTTTGCAGAAAACCCCAGGAGTCTTTGGCGCACGTCTTACAGGTGGAGGTTTTGGCGGGGCTTGCGTTGCTTTGATTGCATCGGGTGAGGAAGCGATTGCGCGCAGCGTAGCACCGGAGGCGATCGCAACTGATGTCCTCGAACAATTTAACCACGCCGGTTATGTTGGACGCATTTTAGTTCCTATTATTGGCTTCTAACCCGCAGCCAAACTTTCTTAACCAAAGCTTCTTCATCTGGCGATCGCTGTACCTTTTTCAACAGCGGTGCAACTTGATAAGCTTCTTCTGAAGGTACCCCAGCACGGATGAGGTTTTGGATCAAAATGTGATTTTGGGATAGTTGTTTATCTTGCACGTGTCGCCTATCCTCTTTACTCTCCATAGTCAAATCTAGTTCTGCCATAGTTTTTACGTTTTTTTAAGGCAATTTTCTGTTTATCTGGTGTTAATTTAAGGCGATTTTAGACTGCCTAGATATAAGTTTTCTTTTGCACAACTTTGTCCTTTTCAAAAGTTAGTAAACAATTAGATATTGATTGAACCGTGCTGTGTTAGCATTATTAAACTTCTATTTTTTGTACCTAACTATTTTACTAATCTGTTTTAGATATTGAGTAAATATTCATCAATATTGAAGCATCTTCTAGTAATTTGATTATGAGTGCTTCTTAAAATGGCAGCTTCATCCTTACAGCTTATTATCCTTGTACTTGAGACATATTTTGGTGTGAAGTTTGTATGTTTGGTTGAATACAAGAAGTAGTCTTATTGTTATTTGTATGAAAGGCTACAAACTAAGTTTACATCCAAGTAAAATTGTCAAATCAGAATTGCAAATTTAGTATTTTACTTGCGATCGCAAATCAGCCATTTTCGATTAAAAAAATGTATTTTTTACAACAAACTAAATTGATAAATACCCATGCCTGGAGGTAGAAGGGAGCGTACATTATGAAGCTTAATCTTGGGTAAAAGACAAACATAGTCATTAACGTCAATTAAGATTTTTATTCAAGCTATTCATCGCACTTTCGTAAATAAATTATGAGTTCTATCGATTTCAATTCAGATGACTCTTTTGGAAAAGAAAGAATAATCGCTCCAGCGAGCTATGAAGTCACTCAGAAACTCTCCGAAAACGTCATTTTGACGACACTAGATGATGTCTATAACTGGGCTAGATTATCCAGTCTATACCCTCTGTTGTACGGTACCGCTTGCTGCTTCATTGAATTTGCGGCGTTGATTGGTTCGCGGTTCGACTTTGACCGATTTGGTTTAGTGCCGCGTGCTAGCCCGCGTCAAGCAGACTTAATTATTTTGGCAGGCACACTGAACATGAAAATGTCTCAACCGACGATGCGTCTTTACGCACAAATGCCTGAGCCAAAGTACGTTATTGCAATGGGAGCGTGCAGATTACGGGTGGTATGTTCAGTGCTGATTCTCCTACAGCAGTTCGCGGGGCAGATAAAATTCTGCCCATTGATGTTTACATCCCTGGTTGTCCTCCCCGTCCTGAAGCCATCATGGATGCGATTGTCAAACTTCGCAAAAAAATCGCCAATGAATCGATCCAAGAGCGAAGCAAGATTAAGCAAACACATCGCTTCTACAGCACTAGGCACAATATGAAAGTTAGCGATCGCATTCTGACGGGTGAATACCTGCGATCGCCTTCGCGTCAAAAGCCACCGCAAGAGATTGCACAAGCAATGGGAATGGAGATCCCGCCTGCACTCCAGTCAATGGAAAAGGAACTAAACCAAGGCTAAAAATCTATTGACTTATGCTTACTTACATATTCTTGTAGGTGATTGGTGGCTTTAGTAGTGTAATGACAGATGCAGTGCCTTTGCGTTGTTATTATGCTGGATATGCAGATATCAATAATTATTAGAAAGTCAGCCGTCAAGCAATTTAATAATGAACCAATAGTTGAGTCAGGAGCTATTGCTGTGAATAGCGATCGCAATCGGGAGGAACCCGATGTTGTAGAAGTTGATGGGGTGGCTCTACGCAACCGAGGTTTCCCAGAAACAGATGCAGCCTTGACTTGACCAGAGTGTGGCGGTTCCCTGTTCCAGGTGCACGAAAGAAAGAATTAGTGCAGGCACAAGCAGGCGAGCAATTGCGATCGGGTATAGTTTATATCGCTCCTCCTACTTCGCATCTGTTCGTTACCTCAAACGGTATTTGCCTATCTGAAGCAGTATTTGTAGACTTGGCACGTCCCTCGGCTGACTTACTGTTGCAGTCAGTAGCGGCTAGTTTTAAAAAACGGGCGATCGTTTGTGCTGTCTGGTAAAGGTAACGACGGTGCCACAGGAGTGCAAGCCATTCACAAGACGGGTGGTAAAGTTATTGCCCAGGATGAAAATACTTCCGAGTTTTTCGAGATGCCTAGTGCTGCGATCGCCACTAGGGTTGTAGATCTCGTCCTGCCACTAAGCGAAATTGCTTCTACCATAAAGCAGTGGGTGAGTACTTGAGGTAAACTACCTTAGACTGCTGTGAAGTAGTTTAAACCAACACTTGTTAGACAAGATGATAAGTTTACGGTAATGATGAGACGATATGAAGACAACTCGCAAAGTTGAATTCAATAGACCTCCTGCGTGAATACTAGGCGAATGAATTCGCTGCTACATAAACTAAGTCCACTTCCGTGGACTTACCCATAAAAACCTTGTTTGAGTGTACGAAGGTACACTTTGCTTGAGTAGCCCCGACTTTAGTCGTAGGGCATCTGCCATTCATACAGAAGGTCTAATCATCTCTACTAAGCTTTTTTATCTATTTGTATTCCTGACTACTTGTTAAGTTAACACTCGTTTCTGTCTTAAGAAAGCTGCCATTCAAAACAATAAAAGTATATTAATTAATAGATGTAATTTTACGAAAGGCTTATATTATTAAGTCTGCTATGTTTTTTGGTTTTTAAAGTCTGTATTCTGCTTAATTAAATGACGGTTTAAATCAAAAAAAACTAATATAAATTTAGGATACTAGCTCGTAGAAATTTACAATGAACGGCAAGAATCAGTCGGCAAAATTCTTAGTCATCTAAACTTTATGAATTCTGAATCTAAGTTTGTTGAACCTCCTAAGATGGAATTTCCAAACCATGATATTACATTCCTCAACCAGGTAACAGAGACAGTTTGGCAACTATTCTTTAAAGAGGGGAAGCTAATGGTAGATGTACCAAATTATAGCTTTCAAATTGCTCCTGATAACTTAAATAAATTTAGACCAGTGAATTCATTAGTTAACCTAGAGTTTGAGTTTGAACAACCCTTAAAAAATCACTATTTTTTAATGCATATTTATGCTAAAGGTATCAAGAGAGCTACCTTTAAAGCTATTAATTGAGATGACTTAAATGTTCCTTGTCTTTAACCATGTCCCTTTCTCCTTTTCCCAACTAATGCCACGAAGTATATGAAAATACAGCGATCGCAATTTTTAGGATTGTTCTCACAATTAAACGTCAAAATTACAAATCAGTTGTAATTATAAATACAACTTGACTTTAGTTCGGGCTAATCCCTAGCTTTGTTTTGCAGGTGGAATATGTAGTGTCCATTGAATTGCCATTTTGAAATATTAAAGGCATCAGACGTTAGTAGCTCACACAAAGAGTTTTTTTAAGGAGTACAAATTATCCAAATTTACTTCTTCTTACTGTAGGTAGTATTGCTATTAGGAGACAATTGTTTTCCTTTGCATCTCATCTAAGGAAAGATCTTGCTTGATAATTTTGTTTTCAGCAATACAAATATATTTAACATTAATCTGTTTCAGAAAGTAGAGGAAGTCTGAGTAGCAACAGTGTTACCTATGGAAATTGAGTTTCTAGAGGAAGACTATTACCAATATCTGGTAACGCTAGCCTAATATTAACCTAGCTTGACGTCTTTGCTAACAGAAAATTCATATTTATAAATTGACTGTTTCTGCACAAATAAATATTTAGGATGATTTACAAGTAGAACTACAGATATAAGTAGAAACTTGTTAGTTCAATAGAATGAAAATGTTGCACAAATAGTTAGTTAAATGAGTTTTTAAACTTGTAAAAGTCAAGAGAACTCATTTTATGCTTAGAGTTCGGTTCACTAAACCGAATCTAGATTGGGCAATTCATGCTTTCGTTTGATTACACGAGGAGTATCTGTTTGAATATCTGCGATCGCTTCCGATGCTGCGCTGTGCACAATAGCTTGCGCTTTGACAATGCAAAGTTCGAGCAAATTTTTCATAAACAAAATAATAATATTTATGGGCTTGCTGTTGCTTTACTCATTATTAGTCTTTGGGCAGCTAGTTTAACTTTGCTACTTTGCCTTAACGTTGCTAATTTTTCAAGCTGGTTGCTACCAATCGTCATAGCGTGGCAAACGTTTCTTTATACGGGACTATTTATTACTGCTCATGATGCTATGCATGGCTCTGTTTTTCAGCAAAACAAGAAAATCAATCATTTTATCGGTTCGTTAGCTGTATTTTTTTATGCCTTTTTTTCATATCGACAGCTTCTGAAAAAACATTGGTTACATCATCATCATCCTGCTAGCGAACTTGACCCCGATCATCATGATGGCAATAGCAGCAATCCCATCTATTGGTATTTCCACTTCATGAAGAACTACTGGAGTTGGAATCAATTTTTAGGTATGGTTATCGCATTCAATCTAGCTAACTATATGTTGCCGATTGCTCAGACAAATCTCATTCTATTTTGGATTGTGCCTTCAATTCTTAGTTCCGTTCAACTGTTTTATTTTGGTACGTTTTTGCCCCATCGAGAACCCGAAGAAGGATATATTCGTCCTCATTGCGCTCAAACGATTGCATTGCCAATTTTTTGGTCATTCATCAGTTGCTACCACTTTGGCTACCATCAAGAACATCATGAGTTTCCCCACGTATCTTGGTGGCAACTTCCAGCCGTTTACAAGCAGAAAGCAGATGTTAGCAAAGCTCCTAGTAGAGAAGGTTCAACTTCCGTTTCCATCAACGATAGACAACCTATTTAGTTCTTGAGTGTTGAATTATGACATTGACTGATAGATAAGACCTCCTGCATGAATCGTAGATGCCCTACGACTGAAGTCGGGGCTATCCAGGCAAAGTGTACCTTCGTACACTAAAATGAGATTTTTAGTAGTAAGTCCACGGAGGTGGACTTTGTTTAGATAGCAGCGAATTTATTCGCCTAGTATTCACGCAGGAGGTCTATAGAGTATGCCCAAGCGGTATTGATTTTTGCAACTGAGCGTTTGGGTTTAGATTTCAAGTGGCGATCGCTACAACTGATAGATGAAGCTGTTGCAGCTATTGTGGTAACACAAAAGTCGTAACAACAAATATCATATGAACTCAACACACAACTTCCATTACTTTCAATTCAAATTTTGCACCATTTTCATCTGTTACCCGATTGCCCACCCTGCACTATAAAGTGCGGGCTAACAGCAAAAATCAGCTTTTCAGTCCACTTTGAGTGGACTTGAGCTATGAGAGGGGGAATCAATCCGCAGGTGGGCTGTATGGCTAACTTGGTATTATGCGCGCAGTTGTCACTCAGACGATTGGCAAAATCCACACCTAAAAGTATTCGGTTGCGTCCTCCACGGCATTAATTTCGCTTGTTACCTTAGAGAAGCAATTTATTGCAGACTCAATCCTTACTCAGAACTAAAACCATTAACAACGGTTGCAGTTAGTTTTGAGAATGGAAGTAGAAATACCATTGGTAGTTTGCAGCAGAATTTCATGCAAGCAAAGAACTTTTTAGTAGCAGGACTTGCGCTCCTGACTTTTGTCATGGTTGTACTGACGACATCTATTCAGAATACTCCTTCCATCACAGAACTTTATGTGTTTGGGGACAGTCTTTCGGATGCGGGTACGGTGTTCCGAGCAACAGGAGGGATGTATCCACCATCACCACCCTACTTTCAGGGGCGTTATTCAAATGGTCGAGTTTGGGTTGAGTATCTTGCCGATCGCCTGCATCTCTCCTCGAATCAAGTCCACAATTTTGCTTACGGAGGAGCTACGACTGGAAGCGATCGCAATTTTGTACCAGGGTTGTTGACACAGGTGCAGTCACATGTAAAGACACATCAAAAGACGCATTCTAATGTACTGTATGTTGTATGGGCAGGGGCGAATGATTATTTGCAGGGAGCAAGCAGTACTACTTTACCTGTTGAAAATATTTCCAGGGCGATCGCCTCTCTAGCTGATGTCGGTGCTCAAAAGATCCTGGTCGCAAATTTACCAGATTTGGGACAGTTACCAACTACGCGAACTACTGTGAATTCTGTGAGACTTAGTGCCTTAACACAAACACACAATCAAGGCTTGAGGCGATCGCTAAAAATATCTCAACAGCATTCTGACATTCAGATCGCTACTCTAGATGCCAATACACTTTATCGAGAAGCAACCGCAAATCCCGCTGCTTTTGGCTTTACTAATGTCATCAGTCCGTGTTTAGCTGGCTCAAGCTGTGGTAGTCCAGACACGTTTTTGTTCTGGGATGGCATTCATCCAACAACAAAGGCGCACCGCATTTTAGGAGACACTGCTTTTGCGGCAATTCAAGACGCAGGATTCGTCAATTCTGGTTCGGTACTGCCGCCGTAAACCACCCCTGAAATTGTGGCACAATCCGGCTTAAGATTGCTACAGATGGCTGACGCGGGATTAATTTGTGGCTAGAATTTAGGAAATTGGTATTAGTCAATTTTGTATCATAAATAACAAAGTTACTTGATAAAAAAGCCTTCCTTAAGCGCAGCTAAGACACCTCTCAGGATGAAGCTGCGATTTTTTTGGGTGTGTTTGAATGTAAAACAAGTATTAAATGCTAGCTGAATAAAGAGTTCACGTATCAAGTACGTCTCCTTCACGTGGCGATCGCGATCGTATCTGACAAGAATTGAGTAGGAGTCATAGATGACAGTAGCCATCATTGTTCATGGCGGAGCAAAAACCATTACAGAGGACAAGGTTGAAGCCAATGTAGATTTTATTGGTTCACAACTATAAGGGGAGAATCAAAAATGGTATCGAGTCTTGATGACACCAAGCGCCTGGCAATTGCCACAAAATTAGCAGATATGAAAGCACTACAAAATCTGCTGATTAACAATGAGCAGCAACTTATCAAGGATTGCACTGATGATATTCGCGCTCGCCTACAGAATATGCTAGAAGACGATCGCAAAAATCTAGGTGTTCTCGATACTGCGATCGTTCAGTACGGTGTTAAAGGTGAACCGACAACAACCACTCAGAAAATAATTGAGCAAATTCAAGAACGCATGGCAAGTTCCGATGTGAGTTTGTTTGAGAAAGTACAAGAACATGAACTGCTCAAGCATAAGCAAGTAATGGCAGGATTGCTTGTTCACAAGGCTGCGCAAGTTGTTGGTGCTGATGTTGAAGCGGCGATCGCTCCTTTAAATACAGTTAACTTTGAAAACCGCGCACATCAAGAGCAACTTAAAGGAATTTTAGAAATCTTAGGCGTTCGTGAACTGACAGGGCTTGAGGCAAAACAGGGATTGTGGGCGCGGGTTCAAGATGCTGTTGCGGCTTTAACTGGTGTCGTGGGTAGTGTAATCACGCGCACCGATAACGAGATGAGCATCCGCGAACTGCTGCTGATGGATCATACTAAAGCCGATATCCTGTTTAGGGAAATTTTGAATGCTCAAGATCCGCAAAAAATCCAAGAATATTTTGGACAACTTTACAAAGACATAAAAGTTCATGGTACAGCCGAAGAACAAGTTCTTTACCCAGCAATTTGTCCGTATTATGAACACACACAGGAGATATTCGATCAGACCGATGAAGTGATGGATATGTTAGATGAAATTAAACCTCTAGATCCTACTTCATCTGAGTTTAAAGCAAACATTGAGCAGCTAAGAACTGCAGTGCGAACCCATATTAATCAAGAAGAAAACGATATATTCCCCAAACTCCGTGACAATTTTAGCCATGAGCAACTTCTCCAAATGGCAACTGAGTTTAAAACAGCTAAAAGCAAATTACAATCTTCAATGGCTGATTTAGAAAACTAATTAAATTGATAGTTATAGCCAAAAATATTGTGTACTTTGTGCAATTATGAACAATCAAATGACCTGGAAATATATATTTCAACTCAAGGCTGTCATTAATTGGGTTGAATCGATATTTTTGCTACTATCCGACCAATGGATTCGCGAGGTGCTTGGCGAAAAACCTCTCATCAATTCTGAATATTCACACCTATTTCTCGCATTAGTATTTGCGATCGGGATTGGCTATTGGTGGGTTGGTAACGACATCTCCCGCAATCATGGCATCGTGAAACTTGGAATTATTGCGCAATCTTCGGTCTTCCTTGTGCTGGCTTATCATACTTTGATCAGCAATCTTCACCCTTTTTATTTAATTCCAGGTGTGATTGACCTGACTTTTGCTATTCTCTTTGGTATCTTTTTAAACTCTTACAATCGTACTCAAACAGCTACAGAGTAGAGGAATTGTTGCTCATAGCCTGCACAATTTTCTCGTTTTACTGTTACTTAAATCGTATTATAGTTTAAGTTGTTTGGCAATTATAAAAACACCTATAACTTTAATGACTTATGTAGTTCAATAAACAGTTGATTTGATGAATTCAAAGATAATATTAAATTGTTTCTATTATTTGTAATAAAAAATACTAACTTTGTTAAAACTAATTCATTTCTTTAGATAGAAAAAGCTGAGTAGATCGATTTGATAAGTTTTCAGAAGAGTACGATATTATGCATATTATTAGTAGACCTCCTGGATGAATCACATATTGCTCTACGACTAAAGTTAAGGCTATCCAAGCAAAGTGTACCTTCGTACACTCAAAAGCTTTTTAGCAGAAAGTCCACGGAGGTGGACTTTGTTTATTTAGCAAGCGAATTCATTCGCCCAGCATTCTCCAGACGCTGCTACTTGAAAGAATAGGAATTATATTTGTTGTTTAAAACTCAACTGGCAAATTTAAGAGGCTTTGTGGATGGTCATTTTCAGTATTTTTTTAATTATCAATATAGTTAATTTACTGCAAACAAAAAACTACTTTGAAGAAGAAAAAGAACATAAAATTTATCCCAAAAATTATAAAGTTATTAGTTACTTCCATTTATGACTATAAAGAAAGTAATCCAAGCTTTAGTAATGATAAAGAATTAGGGAGTACCATTGATGCAACTGAAGCCGATTGATCAACAAGTCGTTGTCGTCGTTGGGGCTTCCAGCGGGATTGGACGCGAAGCGGCGCTGCAATTTGCTAAACATAAAGCTAAACTTGTTGTCGCTGCACGGAGTGAGTCGGGACTGCAATCTTTAGTAGAAGAAATTCGGCAATTGGGGAGTGAGGCGATCGCAGTCGTTGCTGATGTGACAGTATTCGATCAAGTTAAAGCGATCGCAGATCGTGCTGTTGAAGCGTATGGACGACTAGATACGTGGGTGCATACTCCCGCTACTGGCGTATTTGCGAGTTTTGAAGACACAAAGCCTGATGAGTTCAAGCGTGTTATTGATATCGGCTTAACAGGACAAGCATACGGTGCAATGGCAGCACTACCGCATCTCAAGCGTGAGGGACGAGGGGCGTTAATTCATATTTCGTCAGTTTTGGGTAGGCGAAGTCTACCGCTGCAAAGTTCGTATTGTTCTGCAAAACATGGTGTTGAAGGCTTTCTAGAAGCCCTGCGCGTCGAACTACAACATGAAAAAATACCGATTAGTGTGACAAGTATATTACCCGCTTCAGTTAACACGCCCTTTTACAACAATGTGCTGACAAGATTAGGTGTCAAACCATCAGGTGCACCACCTTACTACGAACCTAGCTTAGTTGCTGACGCAATTGTTTATACTGCAACTCATCCTACTCGTGACTTTCTCGTCGGAGATGTAGCCAGAGTCACCGATCTCCTTCAGCGATTGTCACCTTCGTTAGTCGATTTTGTGCTAGCCAACGTTGGCTATCAACTCCAGCGCACGTCAGAACCAAAATCTGAAGATGCACCTAATAATCTTTACGAACCAATTCCAGCCAACGACAAAGTTGAGGGAGACTTTGGTAATTTAGCAATACCGAGTATCGGTGACTGGTTAGATAAGAATCCCTTCCTCAAGTGGGGTGCAATCATGAGTACGGCTACACTAGTATTTCTAGCTACACAGGCGTTCAAAAATGGGGGAAAAACATAAGATGGATCAAGCAACACCCCTAGAATGCAATACCAATAAAGACGGGCAGATCGAGAGTAACTATGCTCAGTTATGGCAAACTACAAAAGAGTTCAATCAACTTTGGATAGATCTATTAGCATTAGTGATAAATAATAGTAAATTTGGCGATCGCTCACTATTGCTGGAGTTAAACGATCTTTACTGGGATATTTATGAAAAGACTTTTAGTCAATGGTTACAAAGTCCCAGTTTAGGAATTACCCGTGAGTTCAATCACAAGCTATTTCAAGGAATCGATACCTGGCTTAACTTCTGTAAAGCAAGCTTTGACTATCAAATTGTCATTACTGATGTTTGGGTAAAAACCTTCGCAGAAATACAGCAATTGGATTTCAATAAACAAGATCCCAACTGGCGAAAGCTATTGCAAGTTTGGAGTCACTCATTTGACCGCATATTTGCACAGACATTTCGTTCGGAAGAAGCCCTACAAATTCAAGGGAACTTCTTGAACACAGCCATGAAATATCGGTTTTATCAGCAACAGTTGATAGAACTATTTCTCAAAATGTATGACCTGCCAGTTAAAAGTGAAATTGATGAACTTTACCGCAGCATCTACGAGTTGCGCAAGGAAGTTAAAAGCCTGAAAAAAGCTTTAACATCGCAAACAAAGGCACAACCAGCCGTACCAACTAAAGAAGAGAACATTAGAACTGCAAGTGTTTTGGGCGGAGTGTGGGGAGAATAGTTTAAAAAGGCAATAATGTTTACAGAAATAGCCGAACTTTGGCAACGTGGTGAAATTTTTAGCCGTTTGCGCGAAGAAGACAATTTAATTGGAGTGACGCCGAAGGAAGAAGTCTATCGCGAAGACAAGGTAATACTGTACCGCTTTATTCCACAAGTCAAAAATTTACTTAGCACCCCGATTCTGATTGTTTATGCCTTAGTTAACCGTCCTTATATTGTTGATTTACAAGAGAAGCGATCGCTTGTTGCTAATTTGCTCAAACTCGGTGTTGATGTTTACTTAATTGACTGGGGTTATCCAACTCGGATCGATCGTTGGCTGACACTTGACGACTATATCAATGGCTACATTAATAACTGCATAGATGTCGTATGCGATCGCCACAACCTGGAGCAAATTAATCTTTTAGGAATTTGTCAAGGAGGAACCTTTAGCCTTTGCTACAGTTCGCTTTATCCAGAGAAGGTGAAAAACCTAATTGTGATGGTTACGCCTGTTGATTTTCATACTCAAGAGGGACTACTTAATGTTTGGAGTGGCTGTACTTTAGGCGCAAAAGCTCTAGATGTAGATCTTGCGATTAATACTTTAGGTAACGTTCCTGGCGACTGGCTAAATTTCCAATTTCTGATGCTGAAACCTTTTCAATTAGGAGTTGAAAAGTATATCAAATTCTTAGAAAGTAGTGACTCTGAGGAAAAAATTATCAACTTCTTCCGCATGGAAAAGTGGATTTTTGATAGTCCCGATCTAGCTGGAGAAACCTTTCGACAATATATGAAGGACTTTTATCAAGAAAATAAACTGATTAAAGGTCAGCTAGAAATAGAAGGAAATCCAATACATTTAGAAAATATTCGCATGCCAGTTTTCAATATATACGCTGAGCAGGATCATTTAGTACCGCCTATTTCTTCATTGGCTTTGGAGAAATACATTACTATTAGCGACTACACTGTAAGCTCTTTTCCGGTTGGGCATATTGGGATGTATGTGAGTAGTAAAGTACAAAAAAACCTGCCTATAGCGATCGCTGATTGGTTGAGAATAAGAGAGGAAAATTAACGAACCTTATAAGTGATTGACTGAATTTGATAATATTTTGTATTTTTTCTCACATACTAACTTGATATGAACTTCTCTCTTTGGTTGTAACAGGCTGAATCTTACGATAGAAGTTTTATCAAGTTTTTACCATTATTTTGGTTGAGGAGGACAATATTTTCACTATTTTTTGAGGATAATATAAATAAATGGCTAAAATAAATTCAATTCATATTAGTTGAGTTCTAATAAATCAGAATCCAGGAATTTATATAGGTAGCTTTTGCTCTGGATTCTGACGTTTTTTTGATCGAGGTTAACTTCTTATATTAACACTCATTCAGATTTTTGCGTTTGTGATTTCCGTATTGTCTGAAAATATCCATTCCACAATTGCTGCTGAATTTCAATCGACATACGAGCAATTAGAGCTTGAGTTTCCAGCGAGTTTTTGATTAATTCCTCTTGAAAGTTCAATGTTTTTTCAACAGTATCAGAAAATTGTGTATTCACATTTTCCATACTCGGCATCGTGTCATTCCAGTTATTAAAAGCAGCCTTTTGAACTTCACTTAACTGTCGAAAAAACTGTTCAACATTACTTGACCAATCCATAGCGATCGCTCCTACATTTAAATGAAATATCCTAACTATCTATTAACAATAATGTTGACAAATACGCAAGCACAAACACTACATTCACAAAGATAAAACATAAATTAATACATCTCCTCTTATTCTTACTCTGCGTTACGCCAGTTGCTACAACGGAGGAAACCTCCGCAACGCACTGGCTCCTCTGCGTCTCTGTGGTTCGTTAAAAATCCCTTTCACTCAACAAAGTTATATGCAAGAAGCCTACATCATCTCCACAGCACGTACACCCCTGGGTCGATTCGGAGGAGTACTTGCAAATTGTTCTCCGGTGGAGTTAGGTACACACACAATCCAAGCAGTCTTAAAACAAGCCGGAATCTCAGGTGAATCTTTAGATTTGTACATCCTGGGTAACGTACTTCGCGCCGGACACGGACAGTCATTACCGCGTCAAGCAGCTTTAAAAGCTGGAATTCCAGAATCAGTAAACGGATACGCCGTTGACATGGTTTGCTCTTCAGCAATGATGAGCGTCATTAATGCAACCACTGCGATTAACGCCCAAGCTGCAGATCTCGTGCTTGCAGGCGGAATGGAGTCAATGTCGCAGACAGGCTTTTTAATATCACACCGCGCACGGTGGGGATACAAATCGCTGAGTTCGCCAGAGCAACTCACTGATATCCTACTCTACGACGGTCTTACCGATCCCACATCCTCAGAAACTATGGGAGAACAAGCTGAGCGCCTGGCATCAGCTTACAATATCGCGCGGGCGGAGTTAGATGAAGTCGCCTTATATTCACACCAACGAGCAGCGATCGCCACCGCACAAGGAACTTTTAAACGCGAAATTGCCCCGATTGAAGTCAAAAGTAAAACTGGAACCCTCCTTGTAGACAAAGACGAGGGAATTCGCCCAGAAAGCACATTAGAAAGCCTCAGCAGGCTCAAATCTGCATTTATCGAAGATGGAATCTTCACGGCTGGTAACAGCAGCCAACTCTCAGATGGAGCCGCAGCGCTGGTTGTAGCGAGCAAAAAAGCCGTGGAACAGCACGGACTCAAACCAATGGCACGGATTTTTGGCGGGACGTGGGTAGGTGGAGAAACTTGGCGCTTTCCAGAAGTGCCAATTGTGGCAGTGCAAAAGCTATTAGCCAAGTTAAAGATGAGAATCTACGATTTTGATCTGTTTGAAAACAACGAAGCGTTTGCCTTAAGCAACGTGTTATTTAATCGACTTCTGGGTGTTCCCTACGAGAAGCTTAATGTTCATGGAGGCGCGATCGCACTGGGACATCCGATCGGTGCTTCTGGGGCGCGAATTATTGTGACGCTACTCAATGCTTTACAGGAACGCGATGTGCAGCTAGGGTTAGCGGCGGTTTGTCATGGTACTGGTGGGGGGACAGCGATCGCAGTAGAACGATTGCAATAAAGATTGGGGAATGGGTAACGGGTAACGGGTAATGGGTAACGGGTAATAGATATTCTCAATACATTACCAATTACCAATCACCAATTACCTATTACCAGTCTTAAATTTATATTCACTTTGTAGAGAGTAACTGATGGTATCTTTGGGACTAGAGGATAAAGTTGTTTTAGTTACTGGTGGTAATCGCGGGATTGGAGCCGCTACTGTTGCGTTACTCGAACAGTTAGGTGCTAAGGTTGCTTATACGCATCGCAGCGATCGCATTAATCCACATGGTATGGCGATCGCAGCTGATGTTACTGATCCTGCAACGATGGAGCAAGTCGTCGAAAAGATTGAACAAACATTAGGTTCGATCTACGGAGTTGTGGCAAATGCAGGAATTACGCGCGACAATTTTTTCCCCAAACAAACAACTTCAGACTGGGATGCAGTCATTGACACGAATTTAAAGGGAGTCTATCACACACTCATGCCTGTGATTCCCAAAATGTACGAGCGGGGTGAAGGATCGCTTGTCTGTATCAGTTCAATTTCCGGCGAACGTGGTAATGTTGGTCAAACTAACTATGCTGCATCCAAAGCAGGTTTAATTGGTCTAACGAAAACACTAGCGTTAGAGGCGGCGCGATACGGAGTCCGAGCTAATGTGGTAGCACCAGGATTTATCGATACAGATATGCTCCAGAGTGTACCCGACAAAGTAAAGCAACGGATTTTATCTGAGGTGCCTCTACGTCGCTTTGGCAAGCCCGAAGAAGTTGCCTGGGCAGTAGCATTTCTACTTTCACCGATTGCAAGTAGCTATGTTACAGGTACAGTCTTGCGTGTTAACGGCGCTTGTCATACTTGAAATCAGGACAGAAGGGGCAGGCATACTTTTGGTTGTTGGTAATGGGTAATGGGTAACAGGTAATTTTTAATAAGTAATCTTTCCAATTACCAATTACCAGTTACCTACTTTCATCTACTTAACTTCAACTAAAAACTGATTCACTGCGTTACTAAACAGATCAGGACGTTCGACATGGGGTAAGTGACCGCAATCGGGTATCAAAGCAAGTTGTCCTCGCTGTAATCGGCTGACGGCGGTTTCTGCTTGATATTTGGGGAAAACCGAGTCATTCGTACCCCAGACAACAAGCGTTGGGATCGTCAACTGATTTAGTGTATCAAGTAATACCTCACGCTGTCCTATGAAATTTAACTGCGCTCGTAACGCGGATAAGCTAGCCTCCAGAAAGCCAGGGAGTAGTGACATTCGCTCTTGTTCGGCGATCCATATTGCTGGGACTTTTCCAGGATGTGTAAACAGTAATGTTGCTCGCAACCACGATCGCGGCTTTGCGCCCAAAGGAGTTTTACATCCCGCGATCATAATCTCCCCATATCCAGGTAAGGTCAACTGCGATAGCAGTGGAGTGACAGCATAACCCAATCCTGAACTGTCTACTAGCACGAGTGACGCAACGCGATCGCTATTCGATAATGCAAACCGCAAAGCAACAATACCACCTAACGAGTTTCCAGCCAATACCGCTTTTTCTATGTTCAGTGCATTGAGAAAGTCACTGACAAACTGCGTCAAAAAGTCTAGTGAATAGTTGAGATTAGGTTTGCTACTGTCGCCAAAACCAGGAAAATCTGGCGCATAGACGCGATACTGATTTGCTAGTCTAGGCAATACCCAAGACCAATCAATAGCACTGGCAGCATTTCCATGTAAGAGCACTAATGGTAAACCATCTTCGCCTGCTGTAAAGTAACGAATTGTGAAACCATTTAAATTAATTTGCTGTTCTTTAACTACAGTGTTCACGCTTTGCTCCAATGCTAATTTTTAATGAGTTCAAAAATAAATTACATTAATTAATACGTCTATGTTAATTAAGCTAACTAGGTTTCTTAGCTTTGGATGAATTGTTTTTTTGTAGTGCCAATAACAATCATCAGTAATATTCTGCAAAAACTGAGTAAGACTTAAAATATTTTATAGAATTCAATCCTTCTTAAGCTATATTACTATTTTTTGTTAAGTAATTCTGTGCTATATTTAAATTCTTTTAAAACTAAAAGTATATTTTATTACCGATAGTTGTTTTTTTACATCCAACTCCTTTCAATCATATTATAATTTTATCTATTCGCCAGCTTACTAACAATAAAAAGCCTGAAGCGTTGACAAATACATAAGCCTTGGCAGAGCTACATTTCTGTAGGCTTTGTATCTTAACCACTTTCAGGCAAGTAGGTACACATTGATCAGGAATTCACTAATACATAAAATAACCGGTATTACTAGCCTAAAACCATAACTAAAGAAGTAGATGTCTATTAAATATTTGTGTTGGTAAAGATACAAAATGCTGTTATTAAGTCACTGTAGGTTAGTTTATTAAAATAACTTTTAAACCTTTGGTTGAAGTTATCATATTTTACTAAATTTTTAATAAATAAAAATATTATAACTGTGCTGCTTTGTTCAAGTCATAGTGAATAAGTCTTTTAACAAAATGTGAAAAGTTTCTAAGTTGGTCAATATACAGCAAAGTAGGTGGACATAATTAAATATCACACTTGTTAAGGTCGGTAATGGGTAATGGGTAATGGGTAATAGGGAACTTAAAAAGCTTTTATCACTTGGCAATTAGCATTTAGCCACACAAACGAATTGCTACCAATGACCAATGACCAGTTACCAACCTTTTAATTACGTTTATTTTCACCCACTTACTAAACTCATTTAACTTGTCATGGATATTAAATCCAGGCTATTAATTTTGCAATAAAAATCCTCGCCTTTCGACGAGGAAATATGACTTATTTAAAACTGAAATTTAGCTAACTTAATTTGATTAGCCAAATTTACCAGCAGTTGAGGCTATCAGGAACGCAGCATATGTGAGGACGTAGCCAACCGTGAAGTGAGCTAAACCAGTCAACCAACCTTGAACGATAGATAGAGAGACTGGCTTATCCTTCCAGCGAACTAGGTTTGCTAGTGGTGTGCGTTCGTGCGCCCAAACGAGAGTTTCGATTAACTCTTGCCAGTATCCTCTCCACGAAATCAAGAACATGAAGCCGGTTGCCCAAACGAGGTGTCCAAATAAGAACATCCAAGCCCAGACCGACAGATTATTCATGCCGTAGGGATTGTAACCGTTAATTAACTGCGCCGAGTAGAGCCACAAGTAATCGCGCAACCAGCCCATTAAATAAGTTGAAGACTCGTTGAACTGGGCGACATTACCTTGCCAAATACCGAGATGCTTCCAGTGCCAGTAGAAGGTAGTCCAACCCAGCAGGTTAAGCATCCAGAAAGTAGCCAGGAAGAAAGACTGCTCCCAAGCGGAAGTTTGGCAAGTACCACCACGACCAGGACCATCGCAGGGGAAGGTAAAGCCAAAGTCCTTTTTATCGGGAAACAGCTTGCTACCACGGGCATCTAATGCGCCCTTGACACAAATTAAAACAGTCGTGTGCAGACCAAGCGCGATCGCATGGTGTACTAAGAAATCGCCAGGACCAATCGTCAAGAATAGCGAGTTAGTACCATTATTAATTGCATCTAACCACCCTGGTAGCCATGCAGCACCCGCAGTAGACGCAATACTATCTGGATTCGACAATAGAGTGTCAAAGCCATACAGTACCTTACCGTGCGAAGCTTGAATGAACTGAGCAAATACTGGCTCAATTAGAATTTGCTTTTCTGGTGTACCGAAGGCAACAACAACGTCGTTGTGTACATAAAGTCCTAGAGTGTGGAAACCCAAGAATAGCGATACCCAACTGAGGTGCGAAATAATCGCTTCTTTGTGCTGCAACACGCGGTCGAGTACGTTACCTTTATTTTGCTCCTCGTCGTAGTCGCGTATCCAGAAAATCGCGGCGTGAGCAAACGCACCGATCATGAAGAACCCAGCAATATACTGATGGTGAGTATACAACGCGGCTTGTGTGGTAAAGTCCTGCCCAATGAACGCATAGGGAGGCATGGCATACATATGCTGCGCCACCAGCGAAAGTGCAGTACCGAGTGCTGCTAGGTGGATCGATAACTGAAAGTGCAGTGAGTTGTTATAGGTGTCGTACAGTCCTTGGTGGGGTAGGTTGAATTGACCTTCAGTTTTAACACCAAAGAAGTTTTTGGCATTGAGCATCTCTTTGATGCTGTGACCAATTCCGAAATTTGTCCGGTACATATGACCGGCGATGATGAAGATAACAGCGATCGCCAAATGGTGATGCGCCATATCTGTCAGCCACAACGACTGTGTTTGTGGATGAAAACCACCCAAAAACGTCAGAATCCCTGTTCCTGCACCTTGCGATGTACCGAATACATGGTTTGCCGTGTCAGGGTTGGCGGCGTAAACACCCCAGTTTCCAGTAAAGAATGGTCTCAATCCTTCTGGGTGCGGCAGTGTTGTTAAGAAGTTATCCCAGCCAACGTGCTGTCCGCGCGATTCGGGAATCGCAACGTGAACCAAGTGACCAGTCCATGCAAGGGCACTGACGCCAAATAAACCTGCTAAGTGGTGGTTTAGTCGAGGCTCCGCGCTCTTAAACCAAGTCAAACTAGGGCTATACTTTGGCTGGAGATGCAACCAACCAGCAAACAAGAATAATGCTGCTAGCAGTAACAGAAATATTGCACCGCTATACAGGTCGTTATTTGTCCGCATCCCGATCGTGTACCACCAGTGATAGACACCCGAGTAAGCAATATTGACTGGGTAGCTAGCACCTCCTTGGGTAAACGCATCAACTGCGGCTTTACCAAAATGAGGGTCCCAGATTGCATGAGCAATAGGACGGACATTTAATGGATCTTTAATCCATCGTTCAAAGTTACCTTGCCAAGCGACGTGGAACAGCAAGCTTGATGTCCACAGAAAAATGATTGCCACATGACCGAAGTGAGTTGCGAAGATCCTTTGATAGAGCTTCTCTTCGGTCATCCCATCATGGCTTTCAAAGTCATTGCCCATGGCAATCCCGTACCACAGGCGACGTGTTGTCGGGTCCTGCGCGAGATCTTGGCTAAACTTAGGAAATTTTGTTGCCATATGCTTTACTAAAATCCTCCATTCAGGAAATTGTTGTTACTCGTTAACAGCCAACGAGCAACACGTAGCAATAAATAAGTCCCCTTTCTGGCTTCAATTGGAGGTCAATTTGTTTGATAAAGGCAATACCTCTATCCTCTTATTTAAGTCATTCTATAAAGCAATTTACTACTAAATAACTTTCTTAAAGAAATGAAATATTCAAGAATATAAACTAAATTTGTGATCATTTTTACGTTGACTTGTAATTAAAATTAGCCAAACAAATATAGCTGTAAAACTAAGTTTTTTGGTGTAGATTAATTACCTCAATGCTTCTTCGTAATTTGAGGAATCAGTAGACTTCTTGCAAAAGTACTTAAACTGTCATGTTGAGCCAAGCGTAACATCTCGCGAGATTCTGTGCTACATTACACTCCGCTCAGAATGACATTCATAAACTTCGACTTATGCAAAAGTTCTAGTCTAGAAAAACAGGATTTACAGCTATTTTTTGAGGATTGTAATAATTGAGTTAGTGTTTTTACTGCCTAGTCTCAGAAACCTAATGTAGCTAAATACAGAAATAATCAAAAAACATTCTAACTAGAATAAAATGTATTTATACTTAATCGTTACTGATGTTTTGCTAAAACATCAGTAATTGGAAGGCTAACAATTGCTACTAAGTTATTTTTCTAACTAAAGGTAGAGATTACTTTTAAAATATCTTGTGATCAAAAATACATCATTAAAAATAATTTAAAATAAAATCCGGTTAATGACTTACATTTAAATAATGAGTAAGTAGCCCCTCCTCACTCCTCACTCCTCACTCCTCACTCCTCACTCCTCACTAGCCACTCAATCATGCCTAGTTCTTCAACCGGAGTTGATATAACCATTAGTTCAACCACGACTGTAGTTATCAAGCTGCAAAGCAGCTGCAATTCTTAATAAGAGTTGCTCAAAATCAATGGGTTTACGGATAAAATCATTGGCTCCTGCATAAAATCCGTCTCTTGCATCAATTTGCTCGTGGGCTGTAACCAACAGAATGGGAATAAAGGGTAAAGTGTGATTCTGTCGAATTTGTCGAGTGACTTCATAGCCATTCATATCTGGTAGCATTACATCTAGCAACACTAAGTCGGGTGGCTTAGTGCATACTTGGTTGAGGGCTTGGCTGCCATTGGTTGCAGTTTCTACCTCAAATCCTTCTGTTTCTAAAAAAGTTTGTAGTAAAAACAGATTATCTACTAAATCGTCTACAACCAAGATCCGGTAGTTGCGAGAAGATTGCACAAACACGAAACCTTCTAAAAGGGCTATCTATTTTGATTTTGCTTTATATCTATCCTCCCCAAAGATCTATTCACTCCTGCTTTTGAGAGAGATCGGCATCATCCCTTGGGGGTAGAGCAATAATCCGATCGCTTTTAGTCAGCGCTGTCCGATTAAACGCGCGATCGCACTCACCAATTCACTCGGATTAATTGGTTTAGAGATATGTAGTTGAAAACCTGCAATTTCAGCAGCTTGCCGATCTTCTTCTTTAGCATACGCAGTTAAGGCGATCGCCGGAATTTGTCTACCCTGGCTTGAGGCTAAAACTTTAATTCGGCGAATGAGTGAATAGCCATCTTCGTTGGGCATACCAATATCACTGATAACCAGATCT
Source organism: Gloeocapsopsis sp. IPPAS B-1203 (assembly GCF_002749975.1). Taxonomy (NCBI): domain Bacteria; kingdom Bacillati; phylum Cyanobacteriota; class Cyanophyceae; order Chroococcidiopsidales; family Chroococcidiopsidaceae; genus Gloeocapsopsis; species Gloeocapsopsis sp. IPPAS B-1203. The sequence continues at coordinate 38,901 of NZ_PEIG01000009.1, forward strand.
GGATAAAAGTCTTGCAGGCTCTCTATTGCAGCAGCAGCAGATGCAACGGCGATCGCTTCTGCACCGTATTGCTCAAGTATGAAGGTTACAAGTTCACGGGAATCTGATTCATCATCAACAACAAGAATTCGCACGCCATCAAGCGCGATCGCATCGTTATTTGGCTCACTTGCTGTAACTTCAGACTGTAGCGGTAACAGTGGTAATCTCAGCGTGAATGTAGCGCCTTGTCCTTCTCCTGGGCTGTCTGCAGTAATCGTACCGCCATGCATTTCAACAAGATGACGCACGATCGCAAGTCCTAACCCCAGCCCGCCTTGGGTGCGCGTAATTGAGCTATCAGCTTGACGAAAGTAATCAAAAACATGAGGTAGAAAATCAGCACCAATTCCTTTACCTGTGTCGCTGACTTGAATTTGGGCAAAACTTTGAGAGTTTTGAGTTGTAGAATTCCTTAATTGATCTTTCAAACCTGAGAACTCATAACGCTCTAACTTTACCTCTACCCGTCCACCAGTAGGCGTAAATTTAATCGCATTAGAAAGTAAGTTCCAGACAATTTGCTGTAAGCGGGTTGCATCTCCTGAAACTCGCCCTACTGTCGGATCGAGCAGTAGTTCAGTTTGAATTGACTTGGCATTTGCTGCTAAACGCATTGTTTCCATAGCAGCTTCGATGACTGCAACCAAGTCAACTGAAGTAACATTCAAACTCAGTTTGCCTCGGAGGATACGCGAAACATCAAGCAAATCTTCAATGAGTTGAGTTTGTAGTTCGGCATTGCGTTCGATCGTTTCTAGCGCTCGTGCAGTGATTGCTTCATTAAATTTACGAGTGCGCAAAAGTTTTGCCCAGCCTAGAATCGAGTTCAGCGGCGATCGCAATTCGTGCGAAAGAACTGCCAAAAACTCGTCTTTGATGCGGTTAGCTTGCGTCAACTGTTCGGTTTGTTGTTGCAATGAATCGAGTAATTCAGCCCGTTGGATCGCGACTGCGACTTGATCTGAGGCGGCTTGCATTAAGTCTATTTCATCGGGTGTGAAGCTGGTACGAGTCTTACTGGCAAAGCACAGCGTACCCAAGAGGCGTCCTTGGACAATTAAAGGTTGACCTGAATAAGCTGTAATTCCTAGTGCGCGGATCGCTTGCGTATTCGGAAGATGTGACTCTTGCACATCGTTGACGAGGAGTTGACGGCGTTCTTGCGCTACTATACCGCACATTCCTTGCCCAAGTTCGAGCCATTGAACTTCTTGCGCGACTTCTTCTGAAATGCCACTGTGAGATGCTAAGTGTAATATCGGTTGATTGTCGCGTTCCTCAACCAAGAAGTTGAAATAAAAATGTAAGTCTAGCTGCGCAGCGAGTTTCTCAAACAACTGATTGAGCAAAGTTAGCGGTTGTTGTGTTGAAAGCAGCGTGTTCGCAGTTTCAAAGAGCAATTTGAGTCGTTCGCTACGATCGCGCAGGGCTTTTTCTGCTTGTTTATATTCGGTGACATCGCGGCTAATGACGAGTAGCGACTGCACTGAACCATCTTGAGCAAACTCAGGCGCAATGCGTGATTGATACGAGCGAATCCCATCGGAGGAGGGAAAATCAAATTCCAGAAAACTGCATTGTCGTGTTGTCAGAACTTCGCGCAAACTATTTTCCCAAATTGCTGTTAGTTCAAAGGTAAATGTTCCCAGTTCCGCATTGGTTTTACCTAAAAAGTTGGAGCGGGGCATTCCGGTTACTTGTTCAACCGCAGGATTAATGTAGAGGTGACGCAGTTCGGTATCGAATCGGGAAATAATATCAGGGGAGTTTTCCGCTAAGGCGCGAAATTCTTGTTCGCGGCGGTGCAGTTCGGCTGCTACGTGCTTGCGCTGTGTAATATCTTCAGCAATTCCGTTGACGTACAATATTGCTCCGGCGTCATTTTTCACTGGATATCCGCGATCGCGCACCCAACGAACCGTACTATCAGGACGCACAATGCGATATTCTTCGTCGTATTTTCCCTGTAAGATATTTGTAAAAAATGCTTGGCGTACTCGTTCGCGATCTTCTGGGTGAATAGCGTCGATCCACTCTTGCCAATTTGCCTTTAAACTCTCACAACTTCGCCCCCAGATTCGTTCATACGCAGGGCAGACGTACAGCGATTGCGCTTGCTGCGGATCGGACATCCAAAAAACATCTTCAATGCTTTCTGCTAGCTGGCGAAAGCGGGTTTCACTTGCTTGCAACGCGGTTAATGCTTGTTTGCGTTCGGTAATATCGCGGAGTAACCAGCGCAGCGCCACCAGTTGTCCGGTGCGATCGCGTACTGCACCAACGGTTAAAATAACATCAATTACACGACGGTTCCGCTGTCGAACGATACATATTTCCCACTCGCGCACCCAGTCTCCCGAACGTGGCTCAGTGATTTTAGCTGCTAAGTCGTGGCGATCTGTCTCAGCAACAAAATCTAAAAATGACAATCCGATTAAGAAATGCGGTTGAACTTCTAACAGGTTTGCAGCTGCGCAGTTGGCTTCTTGGATCGTTGCTGCTGTATCTGTGACTAAGTAACCGTCTGGCGCAAACTCAAATAATTCTTGATAGCGTTGACGTTCTGCTGCCATTGTTTGACGTGCAGCAACTAAATCCTGATTTTGTTGCGCTAGTTCTTCATTTTGCGCTCTTAATTCCTCTTCAACGACTGCGAGTTCCTCCAAAGCTTCTTGACATTCCATTTCGCGCTGCTTGACTTCGTTAATGTCTTCCATCAACCCATCAATTACCCTCACACCGTTAATGATGTGGAAGGTTTTACTGATTCTTACCCAGGTTCTACTGCCATCAACTCGACGCAGTTGAAATTCGCGATCGCGAATTTGTCCGTCTTGCTGCAATTGACTGAGGAGTTTCGTATAATCTTCGGGCTGGAAATACAACTCAAGAAGCTTCTGTGTCGCCGGAATTTCTGTCAGCGAATTGAGTCCTAACAATCTCAAAAATGCTGGATTGCCTTCTAGTAAAGCACCATCTTCACTCAGGCGATAAACTCCAACATTCAAAGTGTTGAGCAGCGTTTCCAGGCGATCTGGTTCGGCGATACGTGTTTTTTGTGCCAGTGCCACGCGGACAGATGCAGACAGACGACTGTAATTTTGTGGTGACTTAATTATGTAATCGTCGAACCCTGCTTTCATTACCTCGACGGCGATTTCCTCGTTACCGCAATCTGTAAACACGATCGCTCGGCAATCAGGATAACGATTCTTAATTGTGCTTAAAACTCTTAGTCCATCACTCCAGTGTAGTTGATAGTCACAAACGGCGATCTTCAGTTGCCCTGCTGACAATGCTTGTTCAAAATCTGTAGCGCAAGTAATTTGCACTATATCAATGTTAGAAAATTTGCCTTCGAGTTCTGAGATCATACGAAGGCGATCGCGCGGACAATCATCAATTAAAAGAATGCGTGACATTAAGCTACAAGGCAGTTGTACGTTAATGTGAAATCAAACCTGTTCCGAAACACTCCTAAATGGCTGTTTTCATAGATTTTCTTTGGTAATTATCAGTATCGAAGGATAACGAGTGCGATCGCCATATCCTTCTTGCTGCAGCAGATACACCAAGATGTATTACTATCATTCACAGTTTGCCATAAATTTGCAATACCACGGAAGGCATTAAAAGCTTGAAAGTTAAATGTTTAAAGCTCTATTTATACTTAATTTGTTATTTTAATCACAAACGAACTTAAAGAACAACTATTCCTTGAGTTAGGGCAAACCAAGACGTAAGGATGAAGTTGTCATTGAATAGAAGGTGTTCCCTGCCAAATAGGTAATATTAAGTGGAAATATCTTTAGACTTTACCAATTACCCATTACCAATCACCAATTACCTACTTCAACAAAATGATGTGATGTTCGTTATCAATCGAAATCATTCCTTGCTCTTTAAGTTTGTTGAGTTGGCGAGTTGTTGTCACTCGTGTCGCACAACACGCACTCGCAAGTTCTTCATGTGTAAAACGCACACTTAAACGAGTTCCTTGCGTTACAGGCTGACCGATTTCTTGTTTGAGAAATTGTAATAGATAGTGCAAGCGGTGCTTGACTCGTCGCTGACCTGAAATGTGTAAAAGTAACTCAGTTTGAAGGAGGCGAGAAGTCAGTTTGGGGACTAGTTTTTGAACTCTAAAAGGGCAATCAAGCCACTGAGTTAAGGGAAAGCGAACTAACTCAACGTTATTTGTCAGCGCGGTTGCTTGATAAATATCTAGTGAAGTGATACTTGCGCCAAAAGGCATTGAGGAACTTGCTAATCCCACAAGAACTTCTTCTCCTGTATCGCTCATCGTACTTAGCTTAACAACACCTTGGCAAACTTGATAAATTTCTTGATTATTAATCGGAATTAGTTCCCCTTTATAGTAGCGATCCTTATAGCTATTGCTCAGAATCTCGTCATCAATACTTGAACCGGATATTGATTGTCGCTGTACATTCTCGCGTAACAGCCAACGCAAACCAACTATTTGCTCGCGTTCATCACAAATTGTAATATAATTTATATCTACATTATTCAATCGCTTGCCATTAGGTAGCCAAAAGTTAACTTTGAACGGCGGAGTGAATTTAATTTTTTGATATTTTCTTGCTAAATTATAGTTAAAATGCTGACAGCTTTCTTCTGTAAGTAAATCTGTTAGATTCTTCCCAACTAAGTCTTCTGAAGCAAGTTCAAATAGTAATGTTGCTGCACGATTAACCTCTTGAATTTTGCCTTTATCATCTGTCACAATATAGCTTTCAAAAGCAAACTCGAATAAATCACAATAGCGCTGACGTTCCGCAGCTATGATTGCTTGTGCAGCCATCAATTGTTGTTGCTGTTTATGCAGTTCTTTGGCAGCTATTTGAAGTTCTTGTGCAGCTATACCTAGTTCTTTAAATGCTGATGGTAGTAGCTCTAAACGAGGCACAAAAGAATCGTTGGCATCTTTAGATAATACCTCCAACCGAGAAGACATATTGTTTACTCGTTGAACGAATCTGTCAATATCCATATGAAAAGTAACCAGTTTGGGAAAAATATTTCTTGTGATATCTGAGATAAATAGTTAGAAGTAGTTTCAATCAATCTCCGACTTTCTTCGGGGCTATTGAGGCAAAGTATACGAAAGTACACTAAGTTTATTTAGCTGCGAACTCATTTGCTCAACTGTGATTTCTAACTTTTTTTGAGACAAAATAAATCAGCGTAGTTTCCAAGCTACCTTTACATATATAGAAAAAAACAGCTAGAATCTGTATATTTCCTACTCTTGATATAACTCATAATACTCTGAACTTAATGTATTAAATATTACAAGTTTTTTATGCTTAAACCGTTTTTTTTTTTGAAAGTAAAATAGATAAGTTTGCTTTCTTTAAGCTTCTAAAAAAAGCCATTTTCTCACATCCAACTGCGGAAAGATATCTTTATTAGCTACAATGTTCTAGCGTTATTGCTATTAGAATCAAGCATTTTATTAACTGAGTCACATATTATTGTAGTGAGCAACACAGGGAAGCTTAATACAAACCTATCTCAAAAGTTAGAGATGCTGAAGAGGATATAGGCATTAAGTTAAAAAATAAATCAGCTAAGCTCTTAACAAAAATACAAAGTTGGACTAAGTTAGACTAACTAAATCAAGCATTGAATGTGAATTAACCATCTCATCAGCTCACGCCTGTTAACCTAAATGGCTATCCTGCATCGAGTTTTATTGATCTTCAGGAGAAGAAAAGCAGGATATTGCGGCGTGAATAAAGCTTTTGATTACTCCAGTGAGTCAAATCATGATTTCTCGTAAAAATGGCTATAAATCAAGGGCTAAGATTAAAAAACAAGTAATTGCTCGGAAATATGCTCAAACTGAGCAGCAACTCAATGCACTCATAAAGTTAGAAGAATTAGATGAGCGAATCCAAGCACAACCTTGGATGGTTAGTGAGTTTGAAGTAGTTCTTGAAGACGCAATTGCCGCAGCCTATCAATCGAAAGCAGACTGTATTTTAGCTCGACATTTCTTGCACCGTTTACTGTATCGCATTAATCGATTAAAGCTGTTTTGGTATGACAATTTACAGCATTATACAAATGAGAGGTCAATTTACCTGCATTTGTGCCGTGAAAAAATTGAGACTGCTTGGCAACAGTGGGAACTCGCCCATATTGGCGTATTATCGCTGCAAACGTTAGATGTTCAGGAAATTTTACTCGAAAGGGCTAACTGCGATCGCAACTCCTGTACTTCTGAACAAGCATATTACCTACAGCAGGAGATGACTGATATTGAATACCGCAAACTGCTGGCGATCGCATCTTTCAATTCTTTACAAGCAAGAAACAAGTTTTTTCGCACGCTGACTAATGCAGTTAACGAAGTCGAGTCAAAGCTAACACAACTGTTACTAGAAGACTACAGCAGCAGTTACTTAAGTACTCAGCATTCGACATTATTTACGCAAATGCTAGGTGAGTTACAGCTAGACAGCACTCCAGAAGCATATTTCAACATTGTCCCTTATGAAGTACTTGCTTATGCCAATCACAACTTTCTCTTAAGTGACTGCAAACGTTTGTTTCTCCGTTGCATCGGCGGTCTGATTTATTCAGAAATGACAAAATCTACAATGTACAGACATTACTTAGTTGCTGCACAACGACTAGGGCTACCAGCTACCACGAGTTATTGGGAACTGTATCTTACAGAAGATGAATCCTACAAACGCCGAATCCTAGAAGAAGTCGCTTTTCCATTAATAGAAAAATATCCTGCAAGTGCGTGGGAATTGCTGCTAGGGTATGAACAACAGAAGTACATCAGCAAGCGTGCAAGTGCTGCTACACTAGTTTCCTGCCGAGAAGTTCCTACAAATGTATGTCATATTTAGTGCTGGGTAATGGGTAATAGTTCCAATTACCGATTTCCAATGACCGCTTTTCTTTGCATGACAGTTATTTTAAGACAGTGTATATCAATAAATACAAAAGTATGCAAAATTGAATTATCACTTTTGGTAGAGTTTATTTAAAGTGAACTTATCAAACATTTAAAAGTAACAAAACATTTTCAGTAGCAAATTCTGCTCTACCAAATTCAGGTGATATGGCTACTAAACAAAATTTTTGGAGTGGACTACAAAATCAAATTGATAGTACAAAAATCCGTTATTTCGCCTTGATTACAGGAATTCTTTTTCTGCTATTGGGCATAGCGGGCTTCGTCCCAGGACTTGTTTCACTACCAGCCGGTGCCCCCCAAGTTGCAGTTGATGCACCGAGATTAGCACTTGATAGTGGATATGGCTATGTACTAGGGTTATTTCCTACCAATTCCTTACATAATGCAGTTCATATTGTAGTCGGGCTGTTAGGAATCGCTGCTTACACCAGTGCTAGTGGTGCGCTGACATTTACTCGCGGTTATGCGATCGCCTATGCACTCATCGCTTTGATGGGTTTATTTCCTTTTTCCAACACAACTTTTGGTTTGATGCCTATTTACGGAAATAATGTGTGGTTGAATGGAATTACTGCGGCGATCGCGTTTTCCTTTCTTGCCTTTAGTAAACCAACAGAGACAAGTACTACATCTACCTCTACTAATGTATAAAAGTCTTTTTCTGTTTCATCTGCTGTGCGAATAAAGCTATTAATTTTTAACTGGTTTTTAGTAGCTTTTATAACAACTACCCAATATTTTGACTCGCAAAAAAATCAACTTATCCATCTTTTGGTAGCTGTTATTTAAAGAGTTAGTATTCTAGTATGAAAAGGTGAAAAAACACACTACGGCAAGCAAGAGTGCTTACATCACTGCCTCAGTTTTTTCTGAGGCATTTTTTTATTATTTTACATAGTTAAAAATCCCTTCAAATGCAAGCTTACGATGTTGTTATTATTGGTGCAGGACATAATGCCCTAGTCTGCGCAGCGTATCTTTTAAAAGGAGGATACAGTGTTGTTCTGTTAGAAAAAAACTCAATACCAGGAGGTGCAGCAACAACACAAGAAATTATGCAAGAATCAGCTCCTGGTTTTCAATTTAATCCTTGTGCAATCGATCATATTTTCATTCATCTAGGTCCAGTTGTTAGAGAATTAGAACTACATAAATACGGCTTAGAATATTTATATTGCGACCCAATCGCATTTTGCCCACATCCTGATGGTAAATATTTTCTCGCTCACCGTTCGGTTGAAAAAACCTGTGCTGAAATTGAACAGTTCAGCCCTCGCGATGCCAAACAATATGCAGAGTATATCGATTTTTGGCAGCGGGTAACACAAATGATTATCCCGATATTTAATGCTCCACCAAAGTCAATTATTGATATGGCGGGAAATTATGATGCTGGCAAAATCAAAGATATGTTGTCTTTGATGGGACCTCCCGATAAAACATTAAACTTGATGCGATCGCTCTTTACCAGCGCCAAAGACATTATCGAAGAATATTTTGATGCCGAATTTCTCAAAGCGCCGCTAGCTAGAATGGCAGGAGAGTTAAGCACATCACCTTCTCAAAAAACGAGTGCGATCGGCTCAATTATGATGGCAATGCGCCACAATCCTGGTGTGAGTCGTCCCAAAGGTGGTACTGGTGCGCTAACGCAAGCCTTAGTTGCTGCAGTAAAAGATCTTGGCGGTGATATCCTCACCGACCAACACGTAGAAAAAGTTTTAATTGATGACGGACGCGCTGTTGGTGTTCGGGTGGCAAATAACCAGGAATATCGTGGAAATCGCGGCGTAATTTCGAGTATTGACGCCAAGCGCCTGTTTTTACAACTCATTGACAAAAGTGACGCTGACGCTGCCGATCCTCAATTGCGTTCTACCTTGTCGCGTCGCATTGTACATAATAATGAATCAATTCTTAAAATTGACTGTGCGCTTGCCGAACCTCCCCGCTTTAGTGCTCATAATCATACTGATGACTATTTAGTTGGTTCGGTACTTATTGCAGATTCAGTGAGTCATGTCGAAGTTGCGCACACCGACTGTACTGTAGGTAAAATTCCTGATGCAGATCCTTCCATGTATCTTGTTGTCCCAACCGTACTAGACCCCTCAATGGCACCTGAAGGTAAACATACTCTGTGGATCGAGTTTTTTGCACCCTATCAAATTGCCGGTGCAGAAGGAACAGGGTTAGACGGTACAGGCTGGACAGATGAACTTAAGCATAAAGTTGCCGATCGCGTCCTCGATAAACTCGCAGATTATGCGCCTAATCTTAAGAATGCCATGATTGCCCGACACGTAGAAAGTCCCGCAGAATTGGCAAAGCGTTTAGGAGTTTTAGAAGGAAATTACTATCACCTCGATATGACGTTTGACCAAATGATGTTTTTTCGCCCGATCCCAGAACTTGCTAACTACAAAACTCCCATTGAAGGTTTATTTCTCACAGGTGCAGGAACTCATCCTGGAGGAGCAATTTCGGGAATTCCTGGACGCAACTGCGCGCGTGTCTTTTTGCAGACACAACAACCAATGCGACATCTGTTAACGGATGCTACGGATGCGCTTAAGTCAAGGGTCAAATCTTTTTTGAAACTTTCTTAAATTGAACCCAAAAAGTACTTAGCACGCGATCGCAATAGACTTCAGATGCTTTTGGATGGAAATCTTATCAGCTATTAACCAAACGCTCAAACTCTCTTTGGATGATAGCATAACACTCACAAGAGGCTGCTTCTAAACCTTCTCGGTCGAGGATCGTCATTTGTCCGCGAACGTAGCGAATGAATCCTGCTTTCTGAAGAGTTGCCGCAACTAAACTCACACTGGGGCGGCGTACGCCCAGCATTTGAGCTATGAATTCTTGTGTGAGTGGAAACTCGCTGCTTCCCACTCGGTCTTGAGTCATCAATAACCAACGACACAATCGTTCTTCTACTGAGTGCAAGCGGTTGCAAGCAGCTACTTGCGCAATGAGATTAAACAGTGCTTGCGTGTAGCGTTGCAACAAACTATAAAGTTCGCTACTTGGAGTGACCTGTGCTTTAAACACATCTACTCGCATCTTCAACGCCTCACCAGGAATTTGTGCCATTGCCAAACCAGGAATACTCTTGGCTCCCAAGAATACGGGTAAACCTACCATTCCTTCATTACCTACCGTACCTACTTCGACGGCTGAACCATCTTCCATCAGGCTAAGTAGAGAGACAACACCACTCCTGACGAAATAGACGTTTTTAATCGGTTCGTCAGGTTCGTAGAGAGATTGTCTAAGTTGTAAGTCAATAGGTTCCATGTGAGCAACTAACCGCGAGTATTCCTCAGCGGGTAAGGCAGCTAAAAGCCGATTTTCAACTGAAGTGCGGAGCTTAGACACAAATCTTAGCAGCCTCTTTGAGCTAGTTGTATCTTAACTAGATAACTGACAGCATCAACCGAACACTTCTAACTTGAGATTTATTTTACTGTAAATACTATATGTAAGCTACCTTACATATATAATAAGAATGTGTCACTTAGCTGACATAGTTAGTTTAATTGTTGACACTACCCCCGCCTCAGCAGCAAGCGGATGGGACTAGTAACGTTAGCTGTGATAACAGTGGCTCAAACGCAACACCGAATTCTGTCCCACTTCCCCAATGTTGCTTTTAATGTAGTAGCGATCGCAGCTTCTCAAGGTGGGTTGCGAGCTATTAGCGAAATCTTATCTGCTTTGCCTGCATCGTTTCCGGCAGCGATCATAATTGTGCAGCACTTGTATCCTAGTTGTCCTAGCTATATGGCTGAAATCCTCAGTCGCCGTACTGCTTTACACGTAAAACAGGCAACATCAGGAGATTTATTACGTCCAGGAGTAGTTTACGTTCCAGTACCAAACTTTCACCTTGTAGTCAAACCAGATGGCACGCTTTCCCTCAGTGATAGAGCAAAAGTTAACTTTGTTCGTCCTAGTGCAGATATCCTATTTCGGTCGGTTGCTACGAGTTACCAAGCACGAGCGATCGCTGTAGTTCTTTCAGGTAAAGATAGTGATGGCGCGCTAGGAGTGCTGACAATTAAAAAGTATGGTGGCATCGCGATTGCTCAAGACAAAAGTAGCTGCGAGTGTTTTGGTATGCCTCAAGCAGCAATCAACACAGGCAAAATAGATTTTATCCTCAATCCACAGGCGATCGGATCTACTCTACTAAATCTAGTAGCAGAATCAGCGGCGTAACTAGATATGAGCAAGCAAGTTGAACGCGATGCAGTTGCGGCTGCGTTGAACCAGATTAGTACTAGAACTCTTACCAAAGGAGAAACCCGTTGCCTGAGAATACAACTAGTTGAAGCGCTCAACTAAATTAGTCTTGCCATTTGTCAAATAGATTGTGTCAGACATGAAAGCTAGGTAAAAAATCGATCTTGAAAAGCGATCGCAAAGAGGTATAATAGCTCATTACTAACCAAGTCGAATTATCAGGTAGCACCACTGGAGCGGTTGTAATTGTCCAATAACGCCAAGCATGACGTTTACCAAAAATAGTTTCTTAGAGATAACGTAACTCTGTAGTACCAGTACAAAAATATTCGCCTTTTCGTTTGGCTTCCTTTAATATTGCTTCCCATGCACCTGGGTCAGATTCATAGTGTTGAAACAAGGCTTGCCGTAAAACTTCTCGACTGATGCCGTTCTCTCTACATACACTCTTGATGCGATCGCTCAATTGTGCCTCTCACCTTAAGGGACTTTGCTTTGTTTGAATTGGCTCAATTGGAATGGATTCAATGGTTGTTGAAGACTTTTGTACTTCTAGGTTTCTAGATACTGTTTGATTCCAAGTTATCTAGGTTTATAGGTGTTAAGCTAGTGTCACGAGTAAGCTTGTCTATAATTTGCTCGAAGGGATATTGGAGTTCTGGAGGTATCCTAAGTCAGACTACAGATGTCCTTGGCGCAATGCCCGTTTGAACTGCTCAGATTCTCGGATTGAAGGCAAGATAGGAATTTTACCCATAAACTCTTTCATTGCTTCTACATTCTCTCTACTTTCCAAACTTTGGGTTCGACCAATCCAGCGATCTCTAAACGGAATGACTCCTAATATGTTGCCTGTGAATGCTACTAAACTAGCTTGTTCTTGAAGGAAGCTTAACGTGTCAACTGAAATCAAAACAGACTCCACTCAAACAAATTTGCGATCGCGATGGTTCATCGATCAGCACGTAGTCAAAAAGCTCTGCAACGGCTTTTAGACGTAGCTTCAGGACAAATGCGCCAGTACCACTACTACTTAGGTAATCAGATACTTGCAATGGTGCACTGCTTTTTTCTTCGGGACTTGAGCACTCTACTCAGCGTCGAATTGTTCTGCTATGAACTCGAAATTGTTTCGCCATTGCTTTGATCTTCATTTCTTCTTCCTCGTGCAGTCATTTGACTTCACGTCTTTTGTTTACAGTTAGAGCCGCATTAGCATGGAGACGCATCTTCCTGTGTATTTCCCGATTCAGTCTTCCTCCCCTTCTATGCTAACCTTTTGTGTTAGTACATCTAGCCACTAGACACTAATTCACATCGAAATGCACCATCATCTTGTTGCCAACACAAAGTATTTTGCGCGATCTGGCAAGTGAAACGATTTCGCACTCGGATATGTTTGCGACGGACATCATTGGTAATTTGTTCGCTTCCTTGAACTGTGGCAAAGATGTATAAATATCCCGCACCTTGCAATGTTGATGAGGCGCGATCGCTTCTTTGTGTCCAATCAGCAATTTTTTCTGCACAGACGAGTAATAACTGAGTTGTACTGACTGTATCGTTTGGCGGTAACACGCGAATGCAAAAGCGTAAGGCTTCCATGCGTTGAATCAGTTCTATACTATCTACTTGCGCGAGTTCTGATACGTGAATTTGCCCTGCAAGTGCATTAGAAATGTAATCAGAACGGTCTTTATTGGCAAAATTAACAAATAACCCATCAAACTCTTCAAAAAATGGACCATACTCACCATCCCATCCCAGTTGTGAGGTAACTTCTCCAGCTTTGACTTGTGGATGCTGGGGATGATACCCGAGTTCGCTATCGAGTAATGGTAACGCTGTTGGCGCAGAAAGAATCGCAAAAGTGCGTGCAGCATCGGGGGCTACCGCAGGCCAAAATGAATTTAGCGCCGCACAAAGCTTAGCATCTTCAGGAAAAGGACTACCCAAACCGTAAGCCGCATAGAAGTTTCCTTGGCGATCTTGTCCTAATGAAACATCCCAACCAGGGGCAAAAACGTTAGAAGCTGCATCAGGAAGAAAACTAACTAAACTATCAGCTTGACTTGTGACAGATGAATTATTAGTACGAGGTGCAGTCCCAACAATTGCAGCGATCGCCGTTTCATTGCGTTGAAAAGCTTTAGTTTCACTATCTGGTAAAAATAAATCTGGATTTGGGGGTTGTCTACCTTCAGATAAGGGTGATGGTCCTCCTTGACTAAAGTGATCGCGTAAAGTTGGTAAAAACTCATCTACCCAACGTTCAATGGCGATTTGATCGGCGAGGGGAAAGAAATCTGGGGCTGTGACTAAAGAATATGCTGGACGCACCGCAAGATTTCTAGATAAACCATTCACTTTGACACTAATGCAACCATCACAGGAGTTATCGCTAAAGTGTGCGGCTTCATAGTTTCCATCAGCAAGAAATCGTAAAAATTCTTCTTCTGAGGCGATCGCTTGATTCAAGTCAACTAATCTTTGTTCGCCGGTTGCACTTGTTTCTACCAAATGTCGCATATTGACGTATTCAGGTGCTTCTCGCCCTCGACCATTTGCGGCAATCTGATAAGATGTCCAAAATCGATTGTTAAAGTTTTCTGGTGGTACCTGAAACCGGACAATTTCATCGCGTCCAGTGACAGAATTTTGCTGTGTTGAGGTGTAAACTAACTGTGGTGTTGGCTGTGGTACGAGTAAAACTGAGGCATTGACAGGTTGTAATTTTACTAAGTCACTCGAATTACGCGAATCGCGCACAAATGGATGTTTATTGATATCAAATCCACTTAAAACAGGAATTCCACCACGGGTGTGTACTCGCTGTAGTTTTTCGTTGCGGTGATATTCGAGAAACTCTAAGCTGATATTTGCATCGCGCAAGCATTCATCACCAGGAAATAATTTATGTACAGGAAACAAAAATTGTCGCGTGCGATCGCCTGATTGTTCTTCTAAAATTGCATCATCGATACTCAAACGACGTTCTACGGCAAGAAAAGCTGCATAACGTGCAGGCATGACTGCAAGGCGATTGTCTTCAGATTCTACCCAAAAACTACGTCGAGCAGCACTGTAATTTGCGACTTCTGTCCCCACCCGCGCCACTCCAGTGCGTGAAAATGCCATATCTGCATGAATTCCATGCGGACTCCGTGCTGCAATACGATACTGATACGCAAATACTGCAATAACTGCATTTGGAAAATCGGCTAAGCTACGATTTGCGAGGCTATAGATATAGTTTTCAACAACATCCAACTCTGCCAAGGTAGGATAAGCTTCAGAGTTGTTATTTACAGAATGCACCGCTGAACTTGCTAGCGCATGATACAACAAACTACGTGCAGGGCTTCCTGGTTCAATACCGCGAGTTCCATCTGCTGCAAAATCAGTAAATCCAGGAAGATTGCGATCAATTGTTGATAATTCTTTTGTCAGTTCTTGCTGTAAGTCAGTTGCAGTAATATCTAAACCGTGTTGTAAAAGTAAGTCTCGCCATCCTTGAAGCGCTAGGCGATCGCAGACTTGTTTTACTTGATCAATTAAAGCCATAATATTTCTCCAACACGCTGTTTTAAACGTTAATTTCTTGTTTTACAGAAGTTTCTTTCTGTGGTTTTTCGTACAAAAAGTTTTTAGCAATACTGTCAAAGAAGGTTGTATCTTTCCAATAACCACTATGTGCTTTTGTGCCCCAAGCTGCACTATAATCCAGTCGTTTATTGGCTACATTTTCGTAACAGTCTAAACAGCCACTGATGGGATCTTTCCTATGATAATAGTTAAACCATTTTAGATGCTGCATTTGATAGCATACTGGATTATTTCTAAAAAATGAATTTAATTTAGTTTGATCAGTAATAACTGATGAATGCATCCGAAAAGAGCTAAGTTGTTCAATGATTCGCTGCCGTACATACTGAGTTTTTGCAACTTTCTCTCGCAAGAAAAATGCAACTTTATCTAGAGGTGAACCGAAAGTAACTAATCCTTGGATTTTATTTAAGTGTAATTCTTCAGGTGTGACTTTATTTTCATTTAAATCAAGGGAAGTTTTGATGCACAATTCATTTAAAGTATCATAAGCGATCGCACTCCCCAACGAATGACCAACAATGATAACTTGGTCATATTTGGCTTCTTTATCATGAAGAATTTCTTCTAGAAAAGTTTGGGATTCTGCTAATATCTTTTGTCGAATATTAAAGTAAGGAGATTTGCGATCTGTAGTTGTATAAATAGCAATATCGCCAACATAACCCACAATGCTAGGAATGACTAACTTTTTGCTGTACGACCAAGCTGATTTAAAAAAAGGACCAACTGGCAATAAGTTTAGAGTAGAAAGTCCTAACCATGCTCCTACTCTCAAAACGGGATATAGTAGGCTAAAGAAATACATAAGCCAAGCAAGATTTCTGAGAGGAAATCGCCGGTGTACCTTCATATCTAGATGCTGATCGTAAAACTTGAAAGTTCCGTGTAGAGTTTTTTGCATCCATTGCAGAACTTCACAAATTTGAATTTTCTCTTCAGTTTGATATGCCCAATAGTATTCATGAACGTCAATCAACCAGTCTGCTTGACTGTTTTTTGAAGTTAATCGAACAAAACTCTCTGTCCAACTTGATTCATTTGCTTGTTTTCTTTTAGCAATTCTATGTGATAAATCAAAAGATAATTTATCGCCAAAATAGTCAACTAAGCCACGGGTAAAATTATCTAAAGTATCAAGAAGATTTTGATCGCCAATACCATGAATAATAATAATTGCTGTTTTACCTTGTGGAACCATAAAATTAGATTCTGTATTAACCATAGCTATTGTAAAATTAGTAATCAAATTGACTTCAATTTACCTGCTGAATGCAAATAACATTGAAAATCACTCTTCATAATAAAGAAAGAGTAGGGTAAAGAGGGAATATACCCTACTCTTTGCTCTTGTACGGAGCGCTTAATTAATCACCAACTGGATTAATATCACTAACAAACCTGAGTAAATCAGCCATTGTAAATGTTCCTGGATTTTGTGCAGGAAGTGTTGGTTTCCAATCAGGTTTTCTCACTAAGAATGAACTACTATCTTTTTGCAATAAACCAACAAAAACTTCAGCAACAATGCGGCTGCCTACTTTTCCTAAATGTTCGCCGTTGCCTTGAATTTCTGCTTCTTTAAGAATGTAATACCACAAAGGAGATTCAAGATCAAAACCATGTTCTTTAGCAACTTTGCCATCTTCTCCTGTTGCAATATCGGCAGGTGATAAGGGTTGAAATCCCATTAATTTGGCAACACTTTGACCAGGTGGTAAACCTACTTTTAGTCCGCGTAGTAAGTTTCTTACTGCTAAAGATCTCGGTTCTGGAACGTTTGGCAAGTCTTTAAGCGGGTCAACAAGTAAAGGATCTAATTTACGACTTAAACCTACTGGTACGTTTGAATCAATTTCAAAAAACCTTCTCCAATCAATAATCCAGTTACTAGGAAGTGTGGGGTTAAGTCCTAGCGGTGTATCTCTTCTTCCTGATTTGGCAGTAAATTCAAAGAGGAGTTGGAGTGTGGCACTGTCAAACTTGCTATCTGTTTCTAGGAAGGTAAAGACGCGGTTATAATCATAAGCAGTACGTACCATACTGTGTCCGAGGCGATAAGCCGCAACAGAAAACTCTAGGGGAATAAATGCATCGCCTTGAGGTTTGTAGAAAGATGGTCCCTGGTTGAGGACAAGATTGAGTTGTTCGTTGTCAAGAATACGCTTGAGAAAATCATGAAGAACAATCCATTGATAGTGCCAAATAACTAAATCTCTGGCTTCTTCAAACGCAGACTTACGGATAGGAGATTCTTGTTGAATTGTGTCATCTTGAATGCCTTGCACTACCTTATTGTGGAATTTGAGGAACGCAAGATGTAATTGGGAAACAATCAGATTTTCATCATTACGAGGATCGCCGAGTAGCCCTAGCTTACTTGAGGCGCGAGGAATATCATTTGGTAGTATGCCTAATTGTTCGCCTTGTCTTCCTGTAGGGCTTTCAGTTGTTTGTCCGATTAAGAAAAATTCTGGTCTTTCCAGTTCGTAGAGATAGGGTTGCACCTCTGGACCTGCACCATAAAGGCTATCTAGGTCAAGCATAGGGGTGCGAAAGTTTCTGAGGGCTAAAGGATCGTTAAGTGTTTCTTGCAGCGAAGTGATATCAAAAGTAATGTCGTGGTCGATAAATTGACCTAAATATGTATAACCTGCAGGAACTGTTTTATTGTCGCCTGCAGGATCATTTTCACTCGGATCGTCTGGAAATTTAGGATCGCTCATGGCATTTCCTAGGGCTTCCAAACTCTTTTGAAACTCTTCTAAACTTTTATTTGCAGGTGCTAGCGGACGTAGTTCCGGAAATAATCTACCAAACTTTCCTGTAGGGACAAATTGACCAATTGGTTGATTGTCTTCTTTGCGCGGACCAAAGCCATGCATTCTCCCAACACGTTCTCCCGCAGGTCTACGTGGAGTAAAACCTTGAATTTTGCTTTGATTTTTTTGCTGTATA
Organism: Gloeocapsopsis sp. IPPAS B-1203; assembly: GCF_002749975.1. Taxonomy (NCBI): domain Bacteria; kingdom Bacillati; phylum Cyanobacteriota; class Cyanophyceae; order Chroococcidiopsidales; family Chroococcidiopsidaceae; genus Gloeocapsopsis; species Gloeocapsopsis sp. IPPAS B-1203. The sequence goes on from NZ_PEIG01000009.1 coordinate 56,719, forward strand.
TTCATAGTTTTTGACTTTCGTCGTTGATATTGGGGTCAATTGGGAAAATTGAATCTGTGAAGCTAGAGACAGTGAGCTACCTAAGATTTGAGAGGTAAATTCTCAGATGAAAGCGATCGCACTTTGTTAGAATTACCTGATATCTGCATGAAAAATTTGGTGACTTCATCATGCTTCACCCTTTGAAATTATAGTGACAGTTAGCTTTGCAACTAATCTGTGAGTGTATTAATGTCTTCTATTTACAAATCGAGTTTTTCGGAATTTTCTCAATTTTTTTTGTAAATATTTTTTAAGAGGAAAATAGCGTTTGATAAGTAATGTTATGTAAATTGCTGTGTTTTCTAGAGCAATCTTATCTAAGTTGTCAAAAATATTTTTGACAGACTTTAGAGCTAGAATAACTATAATTTATTGGTATATCAAAAATATTGCATGCTAATTATGGCAGTCTTTTTCTTGTTATTTATCAGTCGCTAGAATTGCAGAGAGTACCTTCGTAACCGTGACTATATTAGCGTGCCTTATATTACACTGAGTTTTTTGTCTACCTATAAAAAAATCTCACTTCTATCCTGACTTGTTCGGAATTGCATAATATTGTATGTTACTCATGACTTCAGTAGGTTTCTTAATGAATTTAACAATGCTGGATTGTTTTGTATAAATTAGTCTAAAACTCCAGCAAAAACCTGCGTTGACTACCTTGAACGAGATGTCAATAGGAAAGCAGCTAATGAGTGACTTGCAGATACGGCATGTATCCGATTCTGTGTTAATGTCAATGACAGAAGAAGAAATGGCTAGTTGGCGTCGCCAGCAGGGTGCGCGTATCACCTATCATCATGGGCGCTACTGGGAAGAAGTCATACCTGGTTTTTATCAGCCAATTCATTTAATGGCTCGCTTGAGTGCCCAAGAAGCAACGCGCCCTACACCTTTGTGTTGGGGATTTAGGGCAGCACTACATACTGATGATACTGTAGTTGCTAACGGTTCAGTACCTGTTTATTTGTTGACTGACGTTGCTAACTATGACTTGCATATCTTACCTCAAAAACGTAGAACTCATGTACGAAAATGTCACAAAATGGTTACAATCGTACAGCTCATGAGTCCAGCACTGTTGCAACAACAAGGATACGAAGTTTTTTGCTCGTCGCTGCAACGAACGAAACACAAGAATCTACTCACAAAAGAAACCTATTTAGCAGGTTTAAAAGACTTTAGCACTAACAAACATCGACTGGTGCTTGCAGGTCTCATTGGAGACAAGTTAGGTGGCTATATCGATGGATATGCTGTTAATGGCACTGCATACATGGTTAGTGGCTATTATGCGACTGAGGCTTTACCAACTAGCATTGTCACTGGATTAACCTATGAGTTTGTCCAAATCTGCCGTCGTTCTGGTAAAATCCACGAGATTGTCGATGGTTTGCACGTACGGGAAAATTCAGCGCTAGATTTGCCTAAAACAACAATGGGATTTGCAGTTGAATATGTTCCCAGTAAAGTTTGGATGAATTTAATCATGAAAAATCTTGTCCGCTGGCGATATCCACACAAATACTATCGTTTAACTGGACATGATTAAGACCAATAGAGCGCTCCAAATTTCTGAAAGTTTAGTCTTCTTCAGAGGTTAACCACTTGAGGTATACCTGCACACACCAAAATAAGAAATTTAATATCAATTAAACCAAAAAAACATTCTTTATGTATAAACTTTTCCCTTTAACCTAATTAATCCCACAAAGTCTAATGTAGTTTTTAGGTGTAGTAGACATGAGTGTTCGAGCAATTTTCCAAGCAGCTAAAGTCGCAGATGTTCCTTCTCCTTACGACACCATTCACCTCAAGGTTTTCTATCCAGCCCAGATGTCAGGTAGCGATCAAGAACAGGATATGGGCGTTGTTCCTGCGGATGAAGAGCGATCGCCTTTTAAAGTGGTAATTTTCTTTAATGGTATCAACTGCGGTCCTGAAATTTATCAATGGCTTGCTGTGAAATTAGCAGAACGCGGACTAGTCGTTGTGACCTTTGCTTGGGTATCGCAAAATATCCCTGGAATGGTTGCGCTGACTCCTGGTGTCGATCTCAAAAATCTAGCTCCCAATACTTATGGTACTGCTCCAACTGCTTCTGCTTTACCGACGCTCTTAGCTGAGTTGGAGCGTTTACAATCCCAAGGAGTTCTCGCTGGCTTACTCGATTTACAAAATATCATTTTAGGGGGGCATTCTGCTGGAGGTAGAGTCGCACTTGAAAGCGCCAATCCACAGTTTTTTCCGCAAGTTGTCGCAGCTTTTGCTTATGGCGCTCATACAGCAGCAATTTTACAGCTAGGATATCCACCAAACACAATTTTGCCCTTACCTGATGCTTTACCTTTAATGTTAATTGGAGGAACCTGTGATGGAGTGATTGCCAAAAGCAGCCATCGCTACGGAGTTGATTGGGAACAAGCAACAACCCCAATTGTACGTACATTTAAGGAGGCGATCGCAGCCAACAGAGGTGATAGTTATCTTCTTCTTTTAGAAGGAGCGAACCATTTTTCGATAGCACATCCGTTTGATTCTACAACAGGTAGACCTTTCTTAGATTTTCCGGCAACTCAACCAGAAGCACAATTAAGGAATTTAATCGCAGAAGCAATTGGTTTATTTATTGAGGCTCATGTTTGTCATCAATCTACTGCTATAGAAACTCTCAATCAACACTTAGTGTCTCACAACCCCTTAATTGCTTCATTTGAACGCAAGTAGTTCATCTTTAGCCAAAGTAGTAAGATGATTCGTAAATGCGTGCCCATTCAGGTTTGTATGTTTGGAGCGATCGCACGTACTGCGCTCTTTCAAATGCACTTTGATCGGGAGAATTTTTCTGACTTAAAGTTCCTTGCAATTGCTGTAGCGATTCATACTCGTGTTCTGTCAGCCATTGCTCTAGTTCTCGCTCAATTGCGTGTAGGTGAAGAATGCCATGCTGCAAGAGGACTGAACACAGCATTGTCACATTAGCTCCTACCATCAGTAGTTTAACTACATCTTGCCCAGTGTGAATTCCACTTGTTGCAGCTAAGCTAGCGTTGATGCGTCCGGATAAAATTGCAATCCAGCGTAGCGGTAAGCGCATGGCTTGGGGTGTGCTTAATAGAACATTCGGCTCAACTGCGAGAGTTTTGAGATTAATATCTGGTTGATAAAAGCGATTGAACAAGACTAAAGCGTCTGCACCTGCATCATCTAATCGCTTTGCCATGTTTGCCATGTTGGTAAAGTAAGGGCTAAGCTTAATTGCCACAGGAATCGACACCGATGCTTTAACTGCTCGCAGAATATTAATATAAGTTTGCTCGATCTGCTCGCCCGTCACTTCCATATCGGTAGGAACATAGTAGACGTTGAGTTCTAGCGCATCTGCACCCGCTTGCTCAATTTGTCGAGCATAATTTGTCCAACCACCAACCGATGAACCATTAAGACTAGCAATGATGGGAATATTGACGTGTTCTTTAGCGCGACGGATGTGATTAAGATATTCTTCAGAACCACCGCGAAATGCAGTGTTGGCAGAAGTGACACTACTGTGCGTAAGATCGTAGGCTTCTTGGCGTTGTGAACGTAGTTGTTCCTCAAAAAGTGAATGCAAGACAATAGCAGCTGCACCTGCATCTTCCATCAGTTTGAGGTTATCAATATCTTCTGATAAGGGTGATGCTGCTGGAATCAATGGCGATCGCAGTGTTAACCCTAGATAAGTTGTTGTTAAGTCCATATATCAATGTTGATGTAAATTACCTGGTTTGCAGTTCGAGATTTGCAATTGAAACTCAGCTATCTATAGTTTCTTTCGTCACCCATCTACTTTTATATAAAAATGGTGTGAGGAAATTGTGATTTTTGTTGGCGCTCATAAGCTTGGCAAATAAATTTGCAGCTAAACAAACCTTATCCACCTCCGTGAACTTACTACTACCTAATAGTGTGCGGAGGCACATCTTTGTCTGTGTAGCCCCGACTTCAGTCACAGGGCACTTGCAATTCATGTAGCAAGTCTATTGTAGATTCAACGAACCGCGTAACAACATCACAGTGCATTTTGCCCGACTAGCGATCATAGCCGGAATATTGCCTTTAATGGTTTGTTGCAGTAATCCTTCGCGGCTTGCTCCCAGCATGACAACATCAATATTGTCTTTTTCAATTAAATCGAGCACGCCATCAACAACAGAAGAAGCTTTCACCGGAGTTGCAACAACTGTAGCCACAAAATGACGTCGCCGAATTAAATATTGCAGTGCTGTTTTCAATACTTTCATATCAGGCTGAGTTTCTGACAGGGAAAAAATCTGACACAACCGAACGTAAGGCGCACTACCTATACTAATTAACCCAGGCAGTAGTTTAACTGCTACATTTGCATTAGGACCACCTGCCATTGGGACAAGCCAGCGATTAAAATTTGGAGAAGCTTGCTCCACATCTTGTAATAAAGTTCCAGTATCCGTGTCTTGAATGGCTAGATCTTTAGCTGCACTGGATTCTTTAACCTTTGAACCTGCTCCAAATCTTACCAAAATAACATCACACGTTGCTTGCCGAATTAAGGTATCAACAACATTGCCAAAAACTCTACCTGGAGTAATTGTTTTTCCTTTCCAACCCATCAACAATAAATCGATGTGGCGTTCTTCTACGGTTTCTAGAATTGCTTGCGACACATCATGTGCAACGCGAATTTGCGTATGAATCGGAATATTCCATTTTCTTGCTAAAATTTCAGCTTCGCGCAACAACCGCCGACTTTTTGCGGTACTCACTTCAGTTTCTGCAGGGGAACTACGGCGAGGAACGAGAATAATTTGCAGACACTCTAATTCATAATGACGTTCGCGGGCGATCGCTGTTGCTAAATGTAGTAAAGAAACAGCAGTTTGAGGATTTGCTAGTGGAACAAGTAACCTTCCTCTCCCAATACTCGGCGATCGCGTTTGGTAAACGACATAAGAAGGCTGTGGTTGTGGTCCAATTTCGCGTGTTTCGCCATTCAGCTTATCAGCTTCTGCCCGAATGATATCAGCCCGCGTGATAATGCCAATTAGTCTTTTGTTTTCAACTACGGGTAAACGACTCAAATTAAACCGATCTAACCGATACAACACCTCACTCAAACTATGCAAAGGATGAACTGTTACTGGTTGAGGTGTCATGATTTCGCTTAACAGCGTATCTCCAGGAAGTTCTAGTTCTCGTGCTTTAGCCAAATCTGCTTGCGTGACAATGCCAACTAATTTACCTTCATCAACGACAGGAAAACCGCGATGTTGAGAACGCGAGAATGCTTGTATAGTTTCATCTAAACTCAATTGTGCGGCTAACGTTTCCACACGTGGTTGCATCACGTCTTTAGCTTTGAGTTCAATTAAAAGTCCTTGAATAGGACCTTCTTTTGGCAGACGAATGCCTTTTAATTCCAAAAGTTTGTCATATAATGAGCCAGGGAAAAACTTATCTGCAATCAGGTACGCTGTCACTGAACCGATCATTAACGGCAACACCAAGTTGAAATCTGTTGTCATTTCAAACACAATGACAATCGCCGTAATCGGAACCTTGGAAACTACACTAAAAAATGCTCCCATTCCTGCTAGTGCGTATGTCGCTGGCGAACCAAATCCAAATAAACTTTGTTCAGCGACACCAACGAGATATCCTAAAGACGAACCCAAAATTAGACTCGGTGCAAACAATCCTCCAGGTGCGCCTGAACCAAAAGCAACGAGCGTTAGCGTAAATTGCGCAACAAAAGCGATCGCAGCCAAAGACCAATCTGCGCCTCCTGTAATCAAAAACTCGCGTAAACCTGTATTATCTCGAAAAGTAGCAGGTAAGAACGCAACGACTAAACCAGAAGTTCCACCAGCGATCGCCATTCGTAGTGGTAAACTTAAGCGCGATTGATTGTAAAATTTTGTGCTAGCAATAATTCCTCGGTTAAACAATGAACCGAGGACTCCTGCTAAAAGTCCTAATAACAAAAAAAATGGCAGTTCTGCAAGCGAGAAACTTGTTTGAGATGCTGTTAAAACAAGATTCAGTTGTAAAGTTCGCCCCCCTAAAATCCGCGAGACAACCGCACCAATAAACGAGGCGATAATTGCCGTACCTAGAGTTAATCCCGATAAATCTTGCAGTAACTCCTCAATCACAAATAATACCCCTGTAATGGGGGCATTAAATGCTGCTGCTAATCCTGCACCTGCACCCGCCGCAATCATTTGTCGTCGATGTTCTGGAGATGTGGGAACCCAGCGACTAAATTGTGCAGCTAAAGCCGCACCGACATGAACAGTAGGTCCTTGTCTTCCTAAAGTTAACCCTGAACCTAAAGCAATTGTTGAAGCAATAAGTTTGACTAAGGCTTCGCGTAGCGATAACTTAACAGGTGCATCTGCAAGACTCGCCTTCACTTGCGGAATTCCACTTCCTGATGCTTCAGGTGCTAAACGGTCTAAAAGGAACCCAGCAATGTATCCTAAGAAAAAACCAATTCCTGGTAGAATCAGCCATGCTGGAGCTAAGCTAGCAGTTTGAACTCGCCATGCACCAATCCAGCCGACTCCAACTCGCAGTACGATAGCAGAAAAGGCGGCGACTAATCCGATTAAACAGGCTTCAGCGATCGCTAAGCGACGGCGCGGTAATAGCCATTTACGGAAGGGCTGAACTGACATTAGGGGTGAAGGTAATAAACACTACTCACTACAACCACGATAACCAAGAAGACCAGCTTTGGACGATGTTTGCCAGTTCAGTATAACCGCCTGCACCTGGGTGATAGCCATCATTTGCTGCGGCTTCTTGAAACCAAATCGTTGAAGATTGCAACTGAGTAAAAGTATTTAAATATGCAATGTCTATTTTTTGACAAACTTGAGCATATTCTACGGATAAACGCGCAATTCTATTATTTTGTTCGCGATCTGGTGTTGGTGGTGGTCCTACCATTAACACAGGAAACATTTGCTTTGCAGTATTAAGAATATGAGATAAGTTCTCAATAGATGTGGAAAAATCAACACGAGTTTTACCATTTTCTAGCGTCGTGTCATTTACACCAAACGAAAACACAACGCGGCTATCAAATTCTGAACTCAGGCGACAACTTGCTTCTGCTAACCAACGATTTTTGATTTCTGTACTAGTTTGCCTGCGTACTCCTAAGTTGTAGTAGGTGATGTCATGTCCTTGTTGACAAGCCGCAGCACAGATTCTTCCTGCCCAGCCCAGACACTCTGGATCGCCAGTACCATTGACAAAAGAGTCTCCAAAAAAGCAAATGCGCATAGTATCAAAAATGTGACTAGTGACTAGTGGCTAGAAAAAAACTAATCATTAATCGCTTAACCTTTACCTGTAGTTGATAGTCCCTCGACAATCATAGACGGAGTGTAGCAACTTCCGTTCCAATCAGCGTCGCCACCAAGCGCGACTAATTGTTTGAGTGCTGTATACACATTGCCAGCAACCATTGTATCTTTGACGCGCCCTAATACTTGACCGTGTTTGACACGATAGCCTAAGTCAACATTAATGGAGAAGTCGCCAGAAATGCTACCACCACCACCTAGCATTTGATCGACAACGATGCCATCATCGAGCTTAGCGATTAAGTCAAGCAGTGAACCAGAACCAGGCTGAATTAGTAAGTTAAACATTCCTGGCGTGGGGTAACTTCCTAACCCAGGGCGAAAGCCATTACCAGTAGAAGCAATATTTAGTTGACGTCCGGTTGTGCGATCGCAGTAAAACTGCTGCAAAATACCATTTTGGATAAAAACGACTCGTTGCGTAGGCGTACCTTCATCGTCAAACGGGCAACTATAAGGTCCTGCTTCAGGATCTTGGTATAAAGTTAAAACAGGAGAAATCACTGGTTTACCTATGCGATCGCTCCACGGAGAAGCTTTTTCAAGAACACGCTTGCCATTTAGTGCTGCTTGTAAAGTTCCCCAAAGCATATCCGCAGCTTTAGAGGTAAATAATACAGGAACTCTCCCTGTGGGAGATGCGACATTTTCTGCTGCCCACTCTAGGCGTTGGATAATTTGCTGGGCAATTTTTTCGGGGTGTAAGCTACCGCGTTCGGTTTGTCCGTCAGAGACACTCAGAAAATCATCGCCGCGCACCCACTCGGCAGATAAATAGCAACCCAAAGTGGTATCAGTATAGTAGCAATCTAATCCCAAAGAGTTGACTAGTCGGGTTGTTTCGACATCACTATCCCACTCAGCACTCATCAACACTTCGGGGTAGGCATCCCGAATGAGGGCGATCGCTTGTTTTCCCCAATGAATCAGTTGTTCGACACTGACAGCTTCACCCAAGTCAGGATAAAGGGATTGCGAATGACTCTCAATTTCAATTGTTTCAGGTTCATTGAGTTGACTCAGCGCTAAAGCGCGTTCTACTAAGGCTTGGGGTTCTACAGAACCATAAGCAACGGCGAGTCCTGGGCGTCCGTTACGCCACAATCGCAAGGCGGTTCCTTCGGCTTGAGTACTTTCTAGCTGTTTGAGGCGATTGGCTTCAAAAAAAATTGGTCGAGAAAGCGATCGCGATTGATACACTTCAGCTACCTCAGCTCCTGCTTTTGCACAGAGATCGAGTAGTTGTTCTGCAAGTGTTGAGTGTGGCAAATTTTCAGAACCCATGACCGATGCTGAGTGTGGAAGTGATGATGAACTATGAAGCACAAGCACGATTAGTTATTGCTAGTACTTTATATAGCTCTGCAACCAATTTACGGCAGATTGGGTTCTTGTAATAGCCAAAATCCTGCAAAAGCTTCTACTTCTGGGTTTGATTGAACTGCCAAAAAGTGTACTCCGTTAGCTTGTTGCTTAGCTGTTTCAAAGTTTTTAGCTTCTGCAATTGCCTTGGGATCTTTGAAGTTTGCCAAGATCCAACTTTCAGTAACGCCAGTTTCTAAGAGGAGTTGTGGTGTCTGTTGGTTGTCAAATCTAATATTGGCTAATTCTAAACCTGACATCCACCCTGCTAGAGGGACTGCACGAGGAGAAAACACAATAAGTCCAGGAATTTTTGTTTCAGGTTGAACGCCAGTTATTGATAGTGGGAAAGCTTCACTAAATCCAATATCCCACTCTGGCATTTCAGCAAACGCCGCAGCTTCTAGAGAGACAAATGCCCATTGTTGCCCAATTAAGGCATCGGGTAAACGTTGTGGTAAAGGGACTTCCATGCGTACCGAAGGATTTGTTGCTGCTTGATATCCAGGTTCTTGCGGATAAACTTCCTCCATACGTTGTTGCAGCCATTGATTTAATGCTAGTGTCCGACGACTAAGTTGTGCAGGAATTCCCAAGTCTTCACAGGCTTTAGCGATCATGTTGTTCATCTGACGCCGGAAGAAGCGAAACTTGACAGGAGTAGTGTTTGCGTCTTTGATGGCTTCTTCTAGTGCAGTGCGCAACCAAACTGAGTTAACTTGCGTACTCGGACAATACTTGGCAAAGCGAAACAGTGAATTAGGTTCTGCACGAATATCCGTAAGACTTTCGCATACTAAAACTTCCCAAATTTTTTTTTGGTTTTCATCCAAAATTGGACGCGAGTAAAAATCAATTTCCCAGATATTGCCCATGCCTTGCCGTAAGAATATGGCTTACTTGATTAGATCGTACAAGGTAATGCAGCGATCGCGCTGATTGGATTTTTCTTTACTCTTTTCAGATCAAAGCTGAAACTGCTCTCTTGAATCTATATAGAATGTTGTATGTACCGCACCTAGCCAAAATAATTGTTATTAAAGTGCATAGCATATATGGCGTCACCGGATAAATCAGGATATGCCAAAAAATCGGATTGCCTCAACTAGCCTACTTATCCTGTTATTTTTCTCAGGCTTTGCTGCACTTGTTTATCAAGTACTATGGGTGCGCGAGTTAGGATTGCTATTTGGCAGTACTGCTCAAGCAGCTGCTTTAACTATTGCCATTTTTTTTACAGGGCTTGCCTCTGGAGGTTGGTTTTGGGGTCGTCGCGCTCCTCATACCTCTAGTTTGCGCTGGTTTGGGTGGGTTGAAATCGGAGTGGCATTAACTGCACTAGGGCATTTCGCTCTTGTTGATGTCTATCATGCGCTGTATCCCATCTTCTACGCTACAGTCGGTCATTCTCCAATATTAGACACGCTAGTCAAAGCTATCATTGCCGCAACTTTGCTGCTACCTGCCTCTTTTTTAATGGGTGGTACTTTACCACTGATGGTGCAGCATTTGGTACGTCATCCAAATCAATTGGCAACTGTTGGTACTCAACTCTATGCTGTCAATACAGCCGGTTCAGCGTCGGGGGCGTTAGCAACTGGGTTTGTTTTACCTCTGCTGTTAGGGTTTCGTAATACCTATCTACTAGCAGTGAGTTTAGATTTCACAGTTGGGTTATTGGCGGTGTTACTAGCTAGTACAAAGACAGAAAAGTCAAGCATTTCATCGGATTTGCAACAGAAATTTAATTCTGATACTAAAATCCCCAACCGATCGCCTCATTTATCCTTACCTAATCCTCTGGTTTGGGCAACGGCATTTTCTTCTGGATTTGCCACTCTTGGAATTGAAGTGATTTGGACAAGGCTGTTTTCTCAAGTATTACAGAATTCTGTTTATACTTATGCCCTTGTTCTCTCTACTTTCTTGCTTGCTCTCTCGTTAGGAGCAGCGATCGCTAATGCTCTTTCGCGGTTGCATCGTCCTGCTCCACCACTGATTCTATGCGGGTTATTGCTGCTAGCTAGTAGCGCTACAGCGGTTTCTCCGTGGCTATTTTATGAGGTGACTGATGGATTCACTTACTTGGGACGGGATCTCAATTGGGAAAGTTATTTATCTGCGATCGCCAGCGTAGCAGGATTAGTGATGTTGCTACCTGGAATGATATTAGGGGCAGTGCTACCTTACTTAATGAGAATACTAGAAACCGATCCGCGACAGCCTAGTGAGCAAGTCGGACGACTGATTGCTGCTGATACCACTGGTGCTATTTTAGGATCGCTGAGTGCAGGCTTTTTGCTGTTGCCGCTACTCGGAGCATGGCGAAGTTTATTGCTACTGGCTAGCATTTACTTGGTAATTGTGGCGGCGATCGCTTTGCTTCGCACCACTATAATTCGTTTAGTTGTCGCGGGAGTTTTAGTGACTGCGGCAGTTCTCTTGACTGGAATGAATCTGCAAGCGCTGCAAACAGTGCCTATTGGAACTCGTGCCAATGACCGAATCGTAGAGATACAAGAAGGCTCTCATGCCACAGTTGCAGTAGTTGATACATCTAGAGGCGGACGAGCTATTCGAGTTAATACGTATTACACGCTGGGTAGTTCGCGTAATTTGCACTTCGAGCAAAATCAAACTGTCGTACCAATGATGACTCATCCCAAGCCTGATTCAGTGTTCTACTTGGGAATGGGAACAGGGATTACAGCAGGTGCTGCTTTGGCGTTTCCAGTCAAGCTTGTGGTGTGTGAGTTGTTACCTGAAGTTGTTTCTTTATCAAAAGCTCATTTTACGCCTTGGACGAGAGGACTCTTTGAAGATGAAAGAGTGACAGTTCATGCCGAAGATGGACGTAACTGTTTAAGCCGCAGCCGCGATCGCTATAACTTGATTATTAGTGACTTATTTACGCCCTGGGAACGGGGTACGGGTAATCTCTACACTTTGGAGAATTATCAAATTGCCAAGGAACGCCTAGAGCCGGATGGTATCTTTGTGCAGTGGATTCCGCTTTATCAAGTATCGCAGCAGGAGTTTGGCATCATTGCTCGTACGATGGCAGAAGTCTTTCCTCAGGTGGTGATGTGGCGTGGCGATCTAGCACCTAGTCGCTCTATAGTGGCATTAATTGGGCAAAAACAGGCACAGCCACTCGATCCCCAAGTGATTGCTCGGCATGGACGCTATCTGATGAATCAGTTAGAGGCGATCGCTACTCCTACCTCCGATGAGGCTTTAACAGCCCTTTTACTCCGGTTGTATGTTGGTAACATTACTGCAAGTAAACTATTCGACAATTACCCGATTAACACTGACGATTACCCTCTAATTGAATATCTTGCACCGCGAACTCATCGACAGGTACAAACTGGCACAGCGCGTTTTCTAGTTGGCTCTGAGCGAGAACATTTGTATCATCAGATCCGTTCAGCTGTCAATCCAGAAGCCGATCCCTACCTTGTTAACCTCACTTCAGCACAATATGGCTACGTGAATGCAGGTCACAATTACTCTCGATATGCCCAGTTGTCAGCACAGGGTAGCAAACAGCAGGCTCGCCCTTACCTAGAAAAATTTCAAGTACTCTCGCCATCTGATGAGCTTCAGGATTTATCTCCAGCTAGCGTGCTGTTGAGGCGTTAGCACTTTGACAGTCTGCAAAATGAAGTTCGATTACCTCAGTGCAGAGGAAGCAGTGCAGGGGACGGTTCATAAGTTTTTTTATAAGCTTTGCAATGCCGTGTATTTTTGTGCAAAGTTAATTACTGAATTATGCTAACTATTTTTCTATTTCATTCGATCAAACTTGCGGAAATATTGATTATTTTACTTGATATTTGCTCTTATTATTCATATTAAATCAAGTAGAAAGTAACTATGACAAACACAGCAAAAATTAATAATAAAAAGCTTTAGATGAATTAGTAACCAATTTTTATAGTTTTGCAATTTGCTATTTATCATTAATTACAGCTTTCTTAGTCACTAGTATCATTGGCACAATTTAAGACAATAAGTCACAATTAAAAAAGGAGAACAAAATGTCATTAAACCACCATTCTTGGGAAGAAATAACAGACAAAGATGAAATTGCAAAAATTTTAGATGATATCAACAACCAACCTCTTGAATTTGCACCACAACAAGAAGTAGATATTCATGGCGAAACAGTGGAGAAGTTTGTTGAATTGGTTCTTGATTGTGGGTGGGCGTTCATCTCGGATGAATCAAGTCTATATGATTTTGGTTTAATTGATGATGTCACAAAGTTAGAAGCAAAAATTAAAGAAGTTTTTGGAGTAGATGTGTCTGATATTGAAGATAAAAACTTGTTGAAAATCTTTGAGCGAATTGACAGTAGTAAACCTCTTATTTAATGTGTCATATATCAACTACTTTCCACATTCCCGACTCAAGACGATTTGCCCATTGGTAAGACGATATGCGGCTTGCGGTTCAATAATTGGATCTCCTATTTTCCAAGGACGATGTGTAGAAGTGCGATCGCTTTCTACACCGCGCACATCTCCTGTGGGATAAGATGACACCGCAGCATCTCCAGGACGATTGGGTAAATTACCTGTACCTGTTATAGTGAATGTTCCGCTGCGATCGCTGCGTGCAATGCAACTATTGGCGACTAAAGCATTTGTATCAATGGTGTTTTCAGGTAATTCTGTAAGACTATTTTGCAGAAAGCTGACATCTGGGATTGTGACAACTCCCGATACTGCACCAGTGGCGTTAATATCAGCGCGATCGTTGTTATTTAAGAAGTTATTTGCAGAATCTGGTTTGACTTGTGAAGAAGCTGAATTAAAACTATTACCAAAGTAAGCAGGAGTATTGAGAGTAATATTTCCACCTCTCCCTGCTTGAGCAAAAGTAAAGATATCGCTATCATCAAAGGCAATTACTGCACCAGATGTTATTTCGATATTACCGCCGTTAGCATTGCTACTAGCTCGTGTAGAAATATCGCTGTTGTTGCGGAGGATTAGGCGATCGCTAATTTGTAGAGTAACATTACCACCAGATAAATTATTTGAGACTTCAGTTGAAGGTGTATTTAACGCAAGTATAGATGAATCGCGATCAAGAGTAAAGGAATCTGCACTGACTTTAATGTTTCCAGCATTCCCTACTCCAAAAGAACTTGCATTTAGCCTAGCGTCATCAGCTATCAAGACAGCATTTGCTTCAAGTTTAATATCGCTACCATTAGCGATCGCACCTGGAGACACGGTAGTTGAAATACCACTGTTCAAACCTGTAACAGAAATAAAATCAACAGCTTTGATTGATACAATTCCCGATTCACCTGTAGTGTTAAGTAAAAATGCTGCTTGTAATTGAGCACCCTCAGTCAAGAAAATATTTTTAGCCGCGATCCCTATATTGCCAACTTTTCCTGCTGCTGACGTTCCGTTAAGCTGTCCTATATTGCTACTTACTATGCTTCCGTTTGCCGCAGAAAAAGTATTATTGGCTTCAAAGAAAATATTTCCTGCGTCTCCTATTCCTCCATTAACAGTAGCTACTCTAGCATGATCTTCTAAAACAATACGATCAGATTTAATTGTAATATCTCCTGCATTTCCTATTCCCAAAAAACTAATATTGCCACTAGGAGGAGGAAGATTACCTCTAGTTACACTACTACTGATGAAACTTTGCTTTATCAAAAAATGTTCAGTGGCATTAATCCAAATATTACCAGCGTTTCCTTTTATCAAGCTATCAGTATTAAGCGCAGCATTATTGATTAGCGATACGTTTTTGGCAGTAATACTAATATCTCCGCCGTTTCCTTCAGCGTTCACAAATACTACACTACTAATATTGCCTTCATCTAAAATAATGTCTTTTTGTGCTTCAATCCTGACATTACCAGCGTTACCTTGACCATCACTTGTGCTAGTTATTGTACCCTTATTACTAAGTCTCAAATTTCCAGTAGCAATTTCAATTTTGCCACCATTACCTACAGCATTTTGAAGCACGCCACTAGAAATCTGACTAAATAAATCTGCGCCTACTCTGCTACCTTGACCATCAATAAATACACTATCTGTAGCTGTAATGCCAATGTTACCTGCGTTACCTCTACCACTACTGTCAGTTCCTATGAGAGCGCCATTTATGAGAGATAAATTTCTAGTAGTAATTATGATGTCTCCTGTATTACCTATTCCCCCCTGAACAGAGGTAATAATAGAACTGAGTAAGTTGTTTCTAAATTTTGCTTCTCCATCCAATAAGATATTATTACTAGCATTTATCGTTATATTTCCTGAGTTACCTTCGCCAGAGATAAAGCTAGTGATACTACTGCCATTAGTAAGAAGAAGATTCTCAGTGTCGAGATGAATGTTTCCTGCGTTACCTACACCTTTTTGATCAATAAAGCTAGAAATAGAACTAATAAATGGTTCTGAACTTCCATCAACAAAGATAGTATCATTTGCAAAAATATCAATATTACCCGAAGTTCCTTTTCCTGAGTTGAAGCTGTTAATAGAACCGCCATTAGTCAGAGAGATTTTTTTCGCACTTATGATAACATCACCTGTACTACCAGAGCCATTTTCTCCAATTTGGTTCTTAATTCCACTATTTGTGATTAGTAAATTGGTAACTAAGCCTTTACCATCAATAGAGAAATTATTGCTAGCCTTAATATCTATATCTCCTGTCTTACCTGTGCCATTAAGTGTAGAAAGTATATTTGCTCCGTTGGTTAAAGAAAAATCATTTGTAGCAATCTCTACTTTCCCTGCGTTACCTACACCTTGGTTAAATACACTATTATAAATACCGCTAGAAATACCATTTTGATTTATTCCATCAAAAGTAACCTTATCGCTAGCATTAATAATAATATCTCCTGCTTGAGCTTCGGGAGAACCCAAACCTGATGCAATACCAGCGATCAAAGCGCTTCCTTCTTTCAGCTCTAAATTTTTGCTATTAATTGCGATCGCACCTCCTCTCCCTGCAAGTACATTGACAACAGCACCTTGATTGAGAAAAACATTGCCTCTTTCTACATTTTCAGGAAAACTCAAACTTCCATCACTATTAATATCAATGATTCCTGGCTTTGATAATCCTCCTAACTCGACTCTTCCTCCTGGTGCAAATATGATTCCACCTGCTAAATTAACGTCGCCACCTATTAAAGATAAGTTTTTTCCTGGTTGCATCTGTAAACCAAATACCGACTGATTAACAATTGCACCTGGAGTATTCCCAATCTGCAAACCAAGAGGAACTTTAATTTCTAAAATTAGTTTTTGTGGATTAATTGCGCTAAATTCTCGACCATCCTCAAATAATATACTTTCAGCAGTAGTTGCTACAAATGAACCCTTAACATCTAGACTGGCATTTTTCCCGAAAATAATACCGTTGGGATTGAGTAAATACAGATTAGCATTTTTTAAAACGCCCAATCTTCCTAAAATTTGAGAAGGATTGTTACCCGTAACTCGGCTGAAGATATTCTCGATTCCTTGAGGATTGACAAAATAAACTGCTTTACCTTCACCAATATTGAATTCTTGAAAACTATGTAAGAGGTTAGTACCGCGAATTGCTCCGCCTCTAATAAGATCGATATTTTCATCCACTGAATTAACAATAGAGGATTCACTACCCAAAGTAGAATCGGGCTGAACCTGTGCGACGGATACTTCAGATAATGCAATCGCACTACTTATTATTAAAGAATTAGTTAATCCAAACAGCCAAAATTTATTCAGCCAAGCTTTTGTCATTATAATGGCTTCCTTTGCAAAGCAATTTAAATTGAATACACATTACTAATAAAGCAAGTTTCTAGATCGCTCACATAACTAAGCTATTTTTTTTATATTCTTGATTCTTTCATTTGATTTCAATAGCAATTACTGCCAAAACTTTAGTTGAGAATATATCGTTCTGATAGGTATTAAATAGTAGGACAAAAATAGCGATCGCTCTTAAGCAAATATTTAGTTTTTATCAATTTACGTAGAAGTATAATCTAAAACACATCATCCCAGAACGAGATCAGAGTCATCAGTGTGTTGAGGCAATAAACCTGTGACGACTACAAGTGAAATTGGTTGGCGTGGATTGAAAATAGTAGGATTTATAGGAATTGTCGGAGCGATCGCACTTTCACAAACTTGCGTTCAAGCCCAGATTACACCAGATACCACGCTTGGTAGTGAAAATTCAGTAGTAACACCTAATGTTGTTATTAATGGAACTGCGAGCGATCGCATTGATGGTGGTGCAATTCGCAGTACTAACCTATTTCACAGTTTTCAAGAATTCAATATTGATGCAGGAAGAGGCGCTTACTTTAGTAATCCTGCGGGAATTGAAAACATTCTCAGTCGAGTTACAGGAAACAACCCTTCTAACATTCTGGGTACGCTTGGTGTTTTAGGTAATGCTAACCTATTCTTGATAAATCCCAATGGTATTATTTTTGGACAAGGTGCTAGTTTAGACATTCAAGGCTCATTTGTTGCCTCAACCGCAGATCGAATTCAACTTGGTGACAGTGGATATTTTAATGCAACGGAACCACAGCAGAGTAGTTTACTTGCAGTAACTCCAGGAGCGCTATTTTTTAATCAAGTAGCTAGTCAACCAGGGAATATTATCAATACAGGCAATTTAGCCGTAGGTAAGAACCTTACTCTATCAGCAGATAATCTGAATCTTCAAGGTCAGCTTTTAGCAGGCGAGAATTTAATACTGCAAGCGAACGACACAGTGCAAGTAAGAGATAGTGTCGTAAATCCTTTCATTGCAGCAGCGGGTGGAAAATTACTTGTTCAAGGACAAGCGATAGACATTTTTGCCTTAAATCATGCCAATAGTGGGCTATTTGCTGGTAAAGATTTGGTGCTACGTGCAAATACAATAGGAGGCGATGCTCATTTTTGGAGTGGCGGAAATTTTCGGATTGAGCAGCTTGATGGAAGTTTAGGAGATTGGTACAGTCTTTACGATCCAATCATATTTGTTGCCGGAGACTTATTCTTTAATGACTATGTTGGAACTTCATTACATATTTTAGCTGGAGGTTCTGTAATTGTTCCTGGTACAATTGCAATTATGGATGCAGACACGGCATCGACGTCAATTGCTGAAGACATCACGCTATCAGATGGTACAGTATTGCCTATTGATGGTAGCGATCGCCCAACACTTGATATTCGCGCCGGAGTCGATCCTGCGATAGTTAGTAGTCCAGATGGAATTGCCGTTATTGGTTCTGGCTTATTCTTTGGTGGAGAATACGAGACAAATCCCTCTAGTGCTGATATTTCAATTGGGAATATTATCATAGATCCTCCAGATGGTGTTGTTTATCTGACCAATCAGTATCAACCTAACCTTTCTCTAACATCTGCAAACATTAAGATTATTGGAGAAGGGTTCTCTAGAATAGGGGCAGAGTTTCAAAAACTTGGAATTGATGCGCGTGGAATTGGTGGAAATGGTAGTTCAGTTGTCCTTGATTCGCGAGGTAGTATTTTCCTCAATCAAAACGCCTCTATCAACTCCTCTTCTGACATGAGTCAATCTGGCGATATCAGACTGATAACGAACGAGCAGATTTCTCTTGGTTCTAAATCTTCCGTCACTTCGTTCTCTGACTTTGGCAAAGAGGGCGATATTAGCTTAAATGCTAATGAGATTCAGCTTGCTCCCTTTGCTTCTATTCTTGCCAGTGGTGACGGAGGTGATATTCAAATCCAGGGAAATAGGTTACTAATGCAGGAATTTTCCCAAATTGTAGCTACTACTACTGGAACAGAAGCCGGAGGCAGTATTTTCATTCAAGCGAATGACTCTATTCGTATAGATGGCGGAAACATTTTTACATTTGTAGGCTTATTTGGCTCTCCCCAAACTTCAGGTGATGGTGGAGGTATCACTATCAAAACTGGAGACTTAAGCATTACAGGTACTGCACTATTTGTCGGCGAACCATTTCCTAACGGCTTCCGCACCGGTGGCGATATTACATCAGATACATTAGGTTCAGGAGATGCGGGAACTGTAACAATTGATGCTAGACAGGTAAGACTCACCAATGGAGCACAAATTAGAGCTTCTACCCTTAGTACAGGAAATGCCGGAGATGTCATTATTCGTGCTTCAGAATCTGTTGAAGTGAGTGGTCTATCGTCTGATGACAATTTTTTTGTTAGCAAAATAGCTTCTCAAGTCAATTCAGGAGCTACTGGAACTGGGGGAGATGTACTTATTGAAACTAAGCAGCGCCTGACGGTTAGCGATGGCGCACAGATACAGGCTGGTACATTTGGCAGTGGTTCAGGAGGAAGTCTTACAGTAAACGCTACTCAATCGATTGACATCTCAGATACAGTAATTGACGACAATCCAACAGGTCTTTTTACTGGTCCAGAAGGTGCTGGGGCAAGTGGAACCGGAGGAGATTTAACTGTCACAACTGGGCAACTAAGCATGATCGGCGGAGAAACAAACATCTCTTCTGAAGTTAACTTTGAAGCCTCTGGCAATGCGGGCGACTTACTAATTGAAATTAGCCGCTTAGTTATTGGAAACGGAGGACGGATTAGTGCCGCAACATTTGGAACTGGGCAAGGCGGAAATCTTACTGTTAAAGCTTCTGAATCAATCAATTTACTTGGCGTAGACAATACAACAGAAGATACAGATTCGAGTAGTCTTTCGACTGCAACTTTTGGCGGTGGAAATGCGGGAAATTTAACAATTCAAACAGGACTGTTAAGCGTTCGGGATGGAGCAATTGTATCAGCGGCTACTTTGGGTCAGGGCAATGCAGGCTCGTTGCGAATTGATGCGACTGAATCAATAGAAGTTAGGGGAAGGTTTGCAGATGGGTTGTTGCCTAGCGAGTTGAGTACTGCTGTTGGATCAGACGCCACAGGTCAAGGAGGAGATTTGAGTATTGTAACTAGGCAATTAACGGTTCAGGAGGGGGGACAGATATCTGCTTCGACTTCTGGAAATGGTCGGGGAGGAAACATTGATATTCAAGCTGGATCAGTGAGATTAAGCGATCGCGCCCAAATTAATGCGAGTTCTCAACAGCAGGGAAATGCAGGAAGCATTACTATCAATGCAGATAATCTGATTGAGTCTACTAACAGTGACATTCTCACTTTTGCCGATCAAGCTAGTGGTGGAGAAATAGCGATTACAGCCCAAGACATCCGCCTGCGTGGAGACAGTGACATTCAAACCAATGTTGCTAGTGGTACTGGTGGCGGTGGTAACATCACCCTAACTGCTAACTCGATCCTCGCATTCGATGACAGCGATATCCTCGCGTTTGCCCAAGACGGTCGCGGTGGTAATATTGCTCTTAATACTCCTGTATTCTTTGGTGAAAACTTTCAACCAGCTGCACTTAATAGTGACCCAAGTACTTTAGATGGCAATAACCGCGTTGATATTAATGCCAGTGGTGCAGTAGCTGGAGTTGTTGATATCCCCGATGTTAGTTTTATTCAAAATAGCCTGACAGAATTGCCTGCTAACTTAACTAACACCGAAACTTTAGTCGCAAACAGTTGTGTAGCACGTAGTCGCAATCAAGCAGGTAGTTTCCTCATTACAGGTGCTGGTGGTTTGCCGAGTCGTCCAGGAGAGCAAGCAGCCTCTACATATTCTACTGGAAGTGTGCGTTCGGTACCTGATACAAGCTCTCGTACATGGCAACTAGGCGATCGCATTGTTGAACCTCAAGGCGCATACCGCTTAAGTAACGGGCGATTGATTTTGAGCCGCGAGTGTTCTTAGTCATTCGTAGCTTTTTATTAAAAAGTATAAGAGTGAACATCTTTTATAGAGCATTTTATTGTATAAAATACACTTAAAAATAATATAAATTCAGCAAAATTACTGATAAAATTTAATAAATGAATATCAATATTCTTAGTACACTCCAAACTGAGAAAGGAATCGCGATCGCCCTCAGTATTATCCCCATTCTCATCACCAAAAGTGTCTCAGCACAATCTCCACCATCAGGAGTCACGCTTCCACCCGATACACCAGAAACAATCGAACGCACTCTTCCGCAACCGCCACAACCACCGCAAACACCACCACAGTTACAGTTACCCGCACCTACATTAGAAGTTCCTCCAACTCCATCACCCGAAACTCCTCCGATAACAGGCGATCGCTTTCTTGTCAACAAAGTAGAAGTACTAGGAAGTACGGTTTTACAAGACGAAATTGCTGAATTAACTGAAGCTTTCACAAACCGTGAAGTTACTTTTGAAGATTTAATTCAACTGCGCACAGATATTACTCAGCTATATATTAATAATGGCTACGTTACCTCTGGTGCATTTTTGCCTGTCAATCAAGATATTACTAGTGGTATTGTCACAATCCAAGTTGTTGAAGGCGAACTCGAACGTATCGATATCACTGGATTACAAAGGTTACGTTCAGAGTATGTGCGATCGCGTTTAGAAAATGCAAGTAAAACACCTGTCAATCAACAACGCTTAGAACGTGCGTTACAACTATTACAAATTGATCCGTTAATTCGTCAAGTCAATGCAGAGTTAACTGCAGGAAGTACCGCTGGGCGCAATGTGTTGCAAGTCAGTCTGCAAGAAAACCCTCCCTTCACCGCTGGCTTGAATACAGATAATCGTCAGTCTCCTAGCATTGGTTCACTGCAAGGAAGTGTATTTGCAACCCACAATAATTTATTAGGATTTGGCGATCGCTTGAGTGCAGAGTATGGTGTTACTGAGGGACTCGATATCTATGACATTAACTATGCAATTCCTGTAAATGCCCGCAATGGGACACTGGGTTTACGTTACGGTAATAGCGATAGCCGGATTATTGAAGATCCTTTTCGCGACTTTGATATCAAAAGCGATACCCGCACCTTGTCACTGTCATTTCGTCAACCTGTCTCACAATCTCCTACCAACGAGTTTGGATTATCTTTAGCATTTGATCTGCGTCGCAGTCGGACTTTTTTACTTGGTGAACCGTTTTCCTTTAATGAAGGACCTGATAATGGAGAATCAAGAGTGAGTGTAGTGCGCTTTGCTCAAGATTGGGTAGACCGTGGGACAACACGAGTTTTAGCAGCGCGATCGCAATTTAGTTTTGGCATTGATGCCTTTGATGCCACAATTAACAATACTGACACTGATGGTAGATTCTTTAGCTGGTTAGGTCAGTTTCAATGGGTACAACAACTCTCACCTAGAATTATTTTACTATCTCGAGTGGATGCACAGCTGACACCAGATTCCTTATTATCGCTAGAAAGATTTGGTCTTGGTGGAATTGATACTATACGCGGCTATCGTCAAAACGAAATTGTTGCAGATAATGCCATTTTAGGTTCAGTGGAAGTTCGCATTCCGTTGACATTTAATCCAAACATACTGCAAATTGCACCTTTTATTGAGATTGGTACAGCTTGGAATAATCGCTTTCCTAATCCTGATCCGGCGACGCTTGCTGGTTTAGGACTAGGTTTGCGTTGGTTAATTAGCCCAAATCTAGCATTACGTCTCGACTATGGAGTTCCACTTATAGCAGTTACCAATAGAGGTAATTCCTTACAAGATAACGGTCTTTACTTTTCCTTGCGCTATCAACCGTTTTAATCAGAAATATCAGTTGAAGTAAAGCATTAGTTTATACTCAAATTAACTTTAATATCAAGAGTTCTTTGGCTTGCTTTGAAAAGCAAGTTAATCGCTGATTAAGATCAAGCCTAATATTTTAGGTGAACCAGATTAGACTGTCTATAAATTTATCTTTATGAATTAGTTCTAAAAATCTAACTCATCTGGCTGATTTATATTTTCAGATTGCTTTGCTGTTAATCGCCAACTATTTGTTGTTTCTACTTGAAGTGAGAGTTCAGAAATTACATCTTTTAATTCTTTTTGTAACTTTTGAGTTAAAGTAATTGGAAAATTAAACTCTAATCCATGCTCCTGAATGACTGCTGCTAATTGAGCAAACTCTGCTTTTATTGTTTTGCGTTGCGACTGTGAAAGTTTTAAATTATCAGTTTCTAAAACTTCCTGGGTTTGCATGGCTGATTTTAAACGTGTTTCAATATGCTCAAATTCAGAAGTTAATAATTGTAGCTGTTGTTTTAATTCTAGATATCTTGTAGTCAAATAGCTTAAATCTTCTGTTGCAGGATTAGGATTATTAAGAAGTCGCAATTGCAATAGTTGTTGATGTACCATTGCTAGATAAACTGGGTCCATCTTTGCATATTGTAGTTGAATGTCGCTCAAAGGTCGCTGTCCCCAGTCACTTGTCTGCTCAGTTTTATCAACTGCTATATGACACAAAGCTTCAGTTAAAGTTTTTAAAGACAAGTTAGGTAATGGCAGAAGATAATATGGGATTTTTTTTGCCATTTCTAAAGTACATGTAATATTCTTTGCCTTATTCTTCCCAAGGAATTTTAAATCATAACTAGCTTGATGAAATACTTTTTCAATTGATGGGTTAAACATAATTGTACATACAAATTCATCTATAATTTCAGGTTGATTTAGAACATCTAAAACAACTACTGTTTCTCCCGTAATATCCTTCTCATTATTTAAAAACTGAATCAAGGACAAACGAGGGTTACGAGTATTAAAATCTGCTATTTCTGTGTCAACCCATAATATTTTTGCTTGAGTATATTGGGCAATCAAAGTACGGATTTCATTAGTATTTTTTGAATAAAGCATTAGAAAAAATCTATACGAAACTAATTGCTATTTTGACTAGTTTTAGAATTGCCTATATAGGAGTGAACACTAGGACTAAGACTGATTAAATCTTCAATATTGCGTACCATTGTGTCACAAATAGCATTGAGAGGCAAATCGTTATGGTCATAACCAAAAGGATTTTCTATTTCAATACCAATTTCTTCAACACCAAAAACAATAAAACTTACTAAAGCAACAAAGGCTCCAGTCCACCAACCTAAATTACCAACAAGATTAAAAGGTAATAATGAGCAGTAAATTAATAATAGCTGTTTTAAATGAATTGCATAAGCAAGCGGAATAGGGGTTTTTAAAATACGTTCGCAGGCTCCTAGGACATCTACCATGCTATTGAGTAAATTTTGCAATGCAACTAATTGATAAGCATCGATGCAACTACGATTGTACTGAATTTGTAAATAGTCTCCAATCCAAAAAGCTATTTCTAATGGAGGATTATTCATGGTTTTTAATTTATTAAATTGAGCTGGAGATATCAAACTAGCTAATTCTTGGTTGACAGGCTTTGCTCTTAAGTGGAGTTTAGTGGCTATAGCAAAAGCAGCTAAAAGCCTTAAAGTCGTAATTTTACTTTCTCTATCTTCTGGGTTAACTTCAATAACTGCTACCCAAATTTGCCGTGCTAAGTTCCGTACATTATTAACCAAAGTCCCCCAAGCTTTACGTCCTTCCCAAAAGCGTTCATAAGCTGTATTAGTTCTAAAAACAAGCAGTAAACCAATAACAACACTAGGCACAAGATTACCAAAAACAGGTTGGGATACAGGAAATTTTAAATGATATAATAGCGAAATAAAGAAGCCAAATAAGGCACATATTAATACTCGATAAAAAATTGCTGGAATGACTGAACCACGAAGCCGAAAAACTAATTTAAACCAGTGGATTTTTTCGCTATGCATCAATTATACTCCCTTTAAATCTATATAGTGGCAGACTCATTATTAAATAACTCTCTTTGTTTTTTGATAACCTCAAGGATAATAACCTAAGAAATAAGTCTAATTTATATAGAGGGATATACCATGAATGCCCGTTGGGAATTTTGGATCGATCGGGGAGGTACATTTACCGATATTGTGGCAAAAAGTCCTACTGGCAAAATCGTCATTCATAAACTATTATCTGAAAATCCCGATCGCTACACTGATGCTCCTATACAGGGTATTCGAGACATTTTAGGTATTGCACCTGATGCACCAATACCAGCAGATCAAATCGCTACGGTGAAGATGGGGACAACAGTCGCGACGAATGCTTTGCTTGAACGTAAAGGCGATCGCACAGTGTTAGTCATAACAAAAGGATTCGGCGACGCACTCCGCATTGGCTATCAAAATCGCCCTGATATTTTTGCTCGGCAAATTGTGCTACCAGAAATGCTCTACGAGCAAGTAATTGAAGTAGAAGAACGCTACACCGCTCAAGGCGAAGAACTCATTCAGTTAAATCTCAATTCTATGAGCAGTCAATTACAAGCTGCTTATCAAGCTGGTATCCGTTCATGTGCCATTGTTTTAATGCACGGTTATCGCTATCCGACGCATGAGAAGGAAATTGCCACTCTAGCGAGGACCATCGGCTACACTCAAGTATCAGTATCGCACGAAGTTAGCCCGTTGATGAAATTAATTAGTCGAGGCGATACAACAGTTGTTGATGCCTATCTGTCTCCCATTCTGCGCAGATATGTAAACCAAGTATCAAGTCAACTATCAGGTTACAGCAATCAGGCAACCAACCCAGATAATATCACTGACACCCCTCACCCCTCCTTAATGTTTATGCAATCAAACGGCGGTCTTGCTGATGCTCGAACTTTTCAAGGAAAAGACAGTATTCTCTCAGGACCCGCTGGCGGAATTGTTGGGGCAGTACAAACAAGCTTGATAGCTGGATTTGACAAAATTATTAGCTTTGACATGGGTGGAACTTCTACTGATGTCGCTCACTACAATGGCGAGTATGAACGTACCTTTGAAACTGAAGTTGCTGGAGTGCGTTTGCGGACTCCGATGATGGCAATTCATACAGTGGCGGCTGGTGGTGGTTCCATTTTGCACTTTGACGGAGCGCGATATCGTGTAGGTCCAGAGTCAGCAGGCGCTCATCCAGGACCTGCGGCTTATGCTAAAGGTGGTTCATTAACAGTAACCGACTGCAATGTGATGGTGGGGAAGTTACAACCAGAATTCTTTCCGCAAGTCTTTGGTGTGAATGGCGATTTACCTTTGGATGCAGAAGTTGTACGGCAGAAGTTTGCAGAATTAACAAGAGAAATTGGAGATGATCGCACGCCGGAACAAGTAGCAAGTGGTTTTTTAGCGATCGCTGTTGAAAAAATGGCAAATGCGATTAAAAAAATCTCTCTCCAACGTGGTTATGATGTTTCTGAATATACATTGTGCTGTTTTGGCGGTGCTGGTGGACAACACGCTTGTTTAATTGCGGATGCATTGGGGATGCAGCAGGTGTTTATTCATCCCTATGCAGGAGTGTTGTCTGCTTATGGCATGGGTTTGGCTGATGTACGAGTAATTCGGGAACAAGCTGTAGAGGAGGTTTTAAGTGGAGAGTTGGATTTAGCAGGGGTGTTGGCTGTGTTGGAGGCTGAGGGGAAGGGGGAGTTGAACCACAACACCAAGGGTATTGAGGTTTTGGGCAAGGTGCATTTGAGGTATGAAGGGACAGATGCAGCTTTGATGGTGAATTTTGATGATGTGGAGGTGATGCGAGGAGAGCTTGAAGGCTTGCATCGTCAGCGTTATGGGTTTATTGCGCCGGAGAAAAGATTAATTGTTGAGGCGGTTTCGGTTGAGGTGGTGGGTAAAAATGATGTTCCTGAGGAGGAAGTTGTTTTACGTAAGAGTAATGAAAAAATAGCACTAGCAACTGTGCAAATGTATACAATGAATGCTTGGCAAGCCACGCCTGTGTATCAACGCGAACAATTGCAGCCAGATGACACTATTTCAGGTCCTGCACTGATTGTAGAAGCAACAGGGACGAATGTGATTGAACCAGGATGGACTGCAACAGTAAGCGATCGCAACCATTTAATTTTACAGCGAACACACCATCAACCTAAAAAATCACTAGCCACTAGCCACCAGTCACTAGCCACTTCCCGCGATCCCGTCATGCTAGAAATCTTCAACAATTTGTTTCGGGCGATCGCTGAACAAATGGGAATAACGCTACAAAATACCAGTTCTTCAGTCAATATTAAAGAAAGGCTTGATTTTTCTTGTGCCATTTTTGACTGTGACGGACAGTTAGTTGCTAATGCACCACACATTCCAGTTCACTTAGGTTCAATGAGTGAAAGTGTTCAAGCACTCATTGCTGATCGCAAAAATACTCTCAAACCAGGAGATGTTTTTGCCTCAAACAATCCCTACAACGGCGGAACTCACCTTCCTGATATCACTGTTATTACTCCTGTATTTCCGGCACACCCTTCACTAGCCATTAGCCACTCCCCACTTTTCTACGTCGCCTCACGCGGACACCATGCAGATATTGGCGGGATGACTCCTGGTTCTATGCCACCCAATAGTACCACTGTAGAAGAAGAAGGAGTTTTACTAGATAATTTTCAGCTCATTGCTGATGGTACATTTAGAGAAAAAGAACTATTAGAACTCTTACAAAATGGGCGCTATCCAGTCAGAAACTCTATCCAAAATATTGCTGATTTAAAAGCACAAATTGCTGCAAATGAACGTGGTGTTCAAGAATTGCACAAAATGGTAGGACACTATCAATTAGACACTGTACAAGCTTATATGAAGTTTGTTCAAGATAATGCCGAAGAATCTGTGCGTCGTGTCATTGATATTTTACAAGACGGTAAATTTACTTGTTATTTAGATAATGGCAGTGCAATTAAAGTGACTGTTTCTATTAATAAATCTACTCGCAGCGCTTGTATCGATTTTACAGGAACTTCGCCACAAATTAAAAGTAATTTTAATGCTCCTTCTGCTATATGCAAAGCGGCAGTATTATATGTTTTTCGCACTTTAGTAGATGATGATATTCCATTAAACGCTGGGTGTCTTAAACCTTTGGAAATTATTATTCCTGAAGGTTGTTTACTGAATCCACACTATCCCGCTGCTGTCGTCGCTGGAAATGTCGAAACTTCTCAAGCAATTACTGATGCGTTGTATGGTGCTTTAGGCATTATGGCAGCCTCTCAAGGAACTATGAATAACTTTACCTTCGGCAGCGATCGCTATCAATATTACGAAACTATTTGCGGTGGTTCGGGCGCTGGAAAAGATTTTGATGGTACCGATGCTGTACACACTCATATGACAAATTCTCGTCTTACCGATCCTGAAGTTTTAGAGTGGCGGTTTCCTGTATTATTAGAAAGCTTTAGCATTCGTTCTGATAGTGGTGGTAAAGGACATCATCACGGTGGTAACGGCGTTATCCGTCGCCTTCAGTTTCGCGAACCAATGACAGCAGCCATTCTTTCAGGGCGTCGTACTGTTCCTCCATTTGGTTTGTATGGTGGAGAAAATGGTGTAGTAGGAAAAAACACAGTTGAACGTAGCGATGGAACTATCGAGGAATTAGGAAGTACTGCAACTGTTGAAATGCAACCAGAAGATGTGTTTGTAATTAAAACTCCTGGTGGTGGAGGTTATGGTGAATCAGTAGAACTGCTTGCGTGAATGACAAACTTCCTTCGACTTCCTTCAGGGCTATCAAAGCAAAGTTTCAGGAGTTTTGAATTTTAAGTTTTGTTAGCGTAGCGGTGCCTTAGCACGTTTTGAATTCAAAACGTTTTATAACTTAACACTTCACGACTCATAACCCTAAATTGGTGGACTGTGTTTGTGCAGCAGCGAATTCATTCGCCCTCGGTTAGTCTACAAAAAATATAGATTTAAAATAACTCTTTCAGGTTCCAATCTCAATTGTGAAAGAGGAAATATTGAGATGATGCTCGAACTCGTTTAAATTTATACTTTTTAATTTCAAGGTAATCGAGGGATTGATTTCTCTATCATTAGACTGATGGCGGACTTCATGACTCTTAACATAATTTCTAAGGTAGAACAAATATCACGTTAGGAGTACTCCCTTGGCTGACGAGTTCAAAAAAGGTGACAAAGTAGAGTGGAAAACCTCACAAGGTAAAACCACAGGTGAAGTCAAGAAAAAACTTACTTCCTCAACTAATATCAAAGGACATCACGTCGCGGCTTCAAAAGATAACCCTGAATACTTGGTTGAAAGTGATAAATCAGGAAAAGAAGCAGCACATAAACCAGATGCTTTAGAAAAAATTGAGGAGTAGTTTGCAATGAGTGATGATAGTACGACTATTGACGAGTTTCTCAATGTTGTCAATATGACACCAAAAGAACTTGAAACTTGGCTAGATACAGACGAGTCTCAATCAGTAGGACAAAAAGATGGAGATGATGAATCAATAGGTCACAAGTCAGGTAAACGGATAGTCGAACTTTTGCAGAAGAAAAGCGACTATACAGATGATGACTTATCTCACATGAAGAAAGTCATTAGTTACGTTCACCGCCATACTGCACAAAAACCATCTAGTGACATAGAAGACTCGCGATGGAGATACTCGTTAAAAAATTGGGGACACGACCCTTTAAAGTAAATCAACTTAACCAAACCAGTGAGATGGTTCAATACTGCATTGCACTGATTCTGGAAGGTGATGATTAACCCAATCAGATCTTTCTTGTAAGATAGAGCAGATGCCTTGGTGAATTAAATTTTCGAGTTGTAATTGCTGCTGGGAACTTGGCAACTGATAGTTGAATGATATTGCTTTTCGTTCATTATCAACCACACTATAAACGCAGGGAATTCGATTGAGAACATAGGCAATTAATTCTTGTCTGAGATCTGGAATAGCAAACGCTCTTTGATAAGGATGACATGGATATGTATCTAAAACGTTTTCAATCTCTGTTATGACGGCTTGCTGGGTTAAATTAACGACTGTTTTAAACATTTTTCAACTTCACCCCAGTTTACTTAACGCTGTGTGCAGGTTACAGATTCTTAACACTTCTTGCGTAACTGACACTCCTCTTTGAGGCTAGCAGTGAGGCTTAGAGTAATAGCGTTCTTGTCCAAGACTGCTGATTAACTGCTTATCTTATTTGCAAACCAACTTTTGTTTTGTAAAAAAACGTAGAATCAGATTGATAAAACCAATACTACTCGGTAAAAGCGTAATGCACCACTACTTTAATATATAAACCAAGTCATTTTAGATGGTATCGATTTAGCATAAATCTATACAAAACAAAATATTTCAATCGCCGCTCATTAGTTGATAAAATATTAAACTTTCCTTTGATAAAAACGTGAATAATGTAAGCTATCAAACAAAATGAAAGTTGAAGACGTAGTAAGTAACTGATCCCTGTTAAATTAGCCTAATTTTGCAAATAGACAGCTTCAAGCTCTATCAAAGTAAGTTTTTCACTTGATGTTTATGTATTGTATTGAAGAATACCTTTAATTAAACGAAAATTTGGATCGAGAGAATAAACGTAGTCAGAATTAATTAAGTAGCTAAACGTAGGGCGATCGCTCGACACGACCGCAAAAACGAAAGAAATTTCTATTCAATCAATATAATTAGCTCGATCCAACTGACTGTAAGTATTAACCTAGAAAAGGTAGAGAGTAGAATGTAGACTAGGGACTTGGAGGAAGCGACGTTGGACGAGCTGAGAGCGGCGCTAGAATTAGCCACTGAAGATGAGTTGCAACAACTCACAGATATTTTGTTTTGCCGTAAATTTAATCCGCTTGATTATTTACACACTCCTGAGCCAATAGAAGTGCAAAGCCGCGATCGCTCTTCCTGGCTAGACGCCATTGAGCAGCGATTTCGCTATTTAGCCGCAGATGGCATGACAGTGTTGCAGGGGCGTACAGAACAAGTAACTTATCGGCAAACATTGATTCGAGTCTGTCGTTATCTAAAAATTCCGTACTCTAATAATCTGACTACGACTGATTTAGAAGCAGAGGTATTCCTAAATTTATTAGGACGAGCATGGAAGCATCTTCCCAGCCAAGAGCAACAAAGCTTAACACAGCGAGTACAGCGATCGCTTGCCAAATTGAAATTGACAGAAAAAATCCCCTCAATCGTTCAGCAAAATCCAGTAGCGTTGTTAATTAAAGGTGGTAGTGCTTTAGCCGTTAGTTCAGTTTTGAAGCCGATACTTTTACAGCAAATTGCCCGACAGTTCGCTCTACATTTTGCTAGCTACCAAGTTGCCAAGCAAGCACTTGTTAAAGGTGGTACAGCAGCAGCAACTCAATTTCACAGCCATCTAGCGTTACAAACAGCAAGAAAAGGTATGGCAGCGAGTGCAGCACGTTACGGCGCAGTTCGTGGTATTTTTGCCTGGATGGGTCCTGCATTATGGACGTGGTTTTTTGCTGATTTAGGATGGCGAGCGATCGCCACAAACTATGGTCGTATTATTCCAACAATCTTTGCCCTGGCGCAAATTCGCTTAACTCGCACCGAGTCTTGGCAGCTTGCGTAATTGGAGAAAGCAAAAAGATGGGCAAGAAAAGAGTATTATTGCAGCAGCACTCTAATGCCCGTCTCCAAACTGCCTGGACTTTAGCTCAAATTGGGTTACTCGTTTTCCCTTTAGTTCCTATTTTAGGAGCTTTGGGCATATTTTTTGCATTGGTTGATACCTGGCGGCATAAGTATCGTGACATTATCCACTCGCCGTTGAACTGGGGATTAGTCATTTTAGCCACTTGGCTAGTTATCACAACTGTTTTGGCTGACGATCGAGTTGCAGCGACTTTAGGTTTATTCAACTTCTTACCATTTTTTGTCTTATTTGCTGCCTTTAGTACTCTTATCCAAACACCTGCTCAGCTGCGGCAATTAGCTAAGATTTTAGCGATCGCATCAATTCCAGTCATCATCCTTGGCTTTGGGCAATTATTATTAAGTTGGACAACTCCAGCATCGTTGTCAGGTATTCTGGGTTGGACGCTAGTCGCTCAAGGTAATCCCCCTGGGCGCATGGCTTCTGTTTTCATGTACGCTAATATTCTTGCGGGTTATTTAGTCATTACTTTTATTTTGGTATTAGGGTTATGGCTAGAGTCTCTCACACCAAAAGCAACACTCAATAATCAGCTCTTATTGATGGCAGTTGTTGGTAACTTTGTTGCTTTAATCTTGACAAATTCGCGCAATGCTTGGGCGATCGCTTGCTTGATCATTTTTGCTTTTGCACTTTACCAAGGCTGGCGGTGGTTAGTGATGGGAGTTAGTGCGATCGCTGGTACTATTGTTCTAGCTGCTTTTGCTCCCTCACCGTTAAGTCATCTGTTACGCACAGTTGTGCCTCAGTTTTTCTGGGCAAGATTAACAGACCAACTCTACCCGAATCGACCAATTCCTTTTTTACGCACTACTCAATGGCAGTTTACACTGTCTTTAACTCAACAACGTCCTTTAACAGGTTGGGGATTGCGTAATTTCACACCCTTGTATGAAAATCACATGCATGTTTGGCTAGGACATCCACATAATTTTTTTCTCATGTTCGCAGCAGAAACAGGCATATTAGGAATCGTATTTTTAAGTACTTGGGTTGGGTGGATTTTATTTCGGAGTATTCAACTATTACGCAATTGGCAATCTACTTATCTAGAGCAAGAAAAAATCATCTTTTTTAGTTATCTCGTCGCATTTTTTGCTTGCATCATATTCAACACTGTAGACGTCACAATTTTTGATTTACGCCTTAATACTTTAGTTTGGATACTACTCGCTGCAATTTGTGGTGTTTGCAATACGAGCAAATATAAGCCATTTGTGCAACAAAAAGATGTTTAATACCACCTCACTCTAATAACCAACCAAACACAACTTTTACACTTAAACTTAGCTCATTAGCGAAGGAAGGAACTAATAGTAATTGCTCTGGTTTGTCAAAAACTATTGGTTGCTGCTTGGGCAGGAAAACAAAAACGGTTTGCTCATCAGGATCAATCAACCAACCCATCTCAGTTCCATAATCAAGGCAGTGCAAAATATTTTTAGTGACTTTCGTTTGGCTTTGCTCAGGTGACAAAATTTCAATTGTCCAGTCAGGAGCGCTCAAAAAGGTATTAGCAACCTCACCATTTTGGTCACGGGGAATTCTCTGCGAAGTAAACACAGCTATATCTGGCACAATCGAGCGTCCACAAAATGTACAACGTAGCTCTGAAAATGCTCGTGCGACTTGTCGAGGTTTGAGAATTACATTGATAGTAGTAGAAAACTCGGTTCGGATTGTGCTGTGCTTCCCTTGCGGCATTGGTTTCTGGATAATTTGACCATCAATGTATTCGCTAGCTGGCTCAGTTTCTGGTAGCTTCAGAAATTCTTCTATGGTGATGCGTTTAGATGAAGTTTGTACCATTAGGTATTTCCTAGAAAAAGAGTTTGATGGCTCTTGACTCAATTCTATAAAACTTATCAGGCAAGAAACTTCTAAGGGCATTCAGTCTCATCTTTAATTCAAAATTCATCCTTCATAACTCTGCGCAGCGGTAAATCTAGTTTTAAAATAGACAAGAAGTATTGTGAGTGCTGAGTTAAACTGCTTTAAGTCAAGACCGAGCAATGACACAACAAAAGCGCGATCGCACCTCCGTCCATCAAAACAGCTACTATGCGTTGCTGGGACTTCACCCTTCAGCATCTCCAATCGAAATTCGCCGTGCCTATCGGGAACTCAGTAAACGTTATCATCCTGATACCACAGATTTACCAAAAGCAAATGCCACGGCTAAGTTTCAGCAACTTAATGAAGCTTATGCTACGCTCAGTAGTCCAGAAAGGCGATCGCAATACGACTTAAAAATCGGCTATTCACGAGTTGCTGTGATTCAAGTTCCGGTAGATCTCAATCGCCCTGCATCTAATCCCACTTGGCAATCGCGCTCAGCATACCTCGATCCGACAGATCGCCCTCTGTCATCTGGAGAAATTTTCGCTTTATTTTTGCTACTGTTAACTTTTGTCTGTTGTGTCATATTAGCAATTACAGTTGCGCTCACTCGTGGAAACACATTTCAGCCAACAACTAGCCTACAGCCACCAATCGTAGTGCAACAGATCGTTAAACTTCCCAACCTTTAATCTAAAACTTCTATGTCTCTTCCTTCAGCTGATACACCCCTATATAACCATGCCCTCCCGAACATTGAAGAATGGTTAAGAAGCCAAGGTTGCCAACAAGATAGCGAGCAACTTCACTGTTGGTATTTACAGGGTCCTGATTGGGAAGCAGAGCTACTTCTTGATGTCGATCAACTGACAGTGCGTTACACAAAAGTTGGCACAACATCACAAGATATCCTCCGCTCGTTCAAATACTCTCTAAGTCGTGAAGATGTCGAGCAAGCTGTCTTTTCTGGACCTTAACTAGGGGCGAGGGGCGAGGGGCGAGTGGAAGAGTGGTTAGTGGCTAGAACAGGGGTGAGGAGGAGCCATGGCAAAGTTGCGGGGGTGTCCCCCTCACCTCTTCTTACACCTTTCCAAACCGTCTTTCACGCTTTTGGTAAGAGCATAATGCCCTGTGAAACTCAGCACGGTCAAAATCAGGCCATAGCGTCTCAGTAATGTAAATTTCAGCATAAGCCATTTGCCACAGCAGAAAGTTACTAATTCGCATTTCGCCACTGGTACGAATTAATAAATCGGGATCGCAAATTCCAGCAGTATATAAATGACGTTCAAATAATGCCTCATTAATATCATCAGGTTGTAGTAAGCCTTGCTGCACCTGATGCGCGATCGCCCGACAAGCATCTAAAATCTCTTGTCGTCCGCCGTAATTTGTTGCCACAGTAAACTGAATTCCCCGATTGTGTTGAGTTTGGTCAACAGCCCGCGTAATTTCTGCTTGCAGCGATCGCGGTAGCGCACTCAAGTTCCCAACAAACTGAATGCGGACATCTTCCTCCATCATCTCGCGCAATTCTTTACGCAACACCCGCTCAAACAATGTCATTAAAAAATCAACTTCTTCTAACGGTCTTCCCCAATTCTCTGTAGAAAAAGCATATGCTGTTAGGGCTGATACTCCCCAATCTCGACAACAACGCAGTAAATCTTTCAGCACATCTACGCCTTGTTTATGACCCATAATTCGGGGTAGCCCCCGACGCTTAGCCCAGCGACCATTTCCATCCATGATTACCGCCACATGTTTAGGCAGGCGTTCTTGTTTTAAATCGGGGGGCAAATCTTGTAACACGATTGGCTTTGCAGTCATTTTTTGTTTCGATGAGAAGCTGATGATGATACACCCAGTAAACGCGATACTAATGCCTTGCCTTGGTGACTAACTTGGCGAACCCAACTTAGCACACTAGGAGCAACAGTTTCACGCTCTACAGGCGGGGAAAACTTAGCTTCTAATAATTCTTTCAGTTTACTGCTGGTAAGTGGTCTATTGAGTACTCCCTTTTCAGCAAAAGAAATCGAACCTGTTTCTTCAGAAACAACGACACAAATAGAATTATCTGGAACACGCTCAGTGATGCCCATTGCTGCACGATGGCGAGTACCCAGTTGGCGTGAAGCCGTGCGTTTTGTCAGTGGTAAAATGACCGCAGCAGCAACCAGCCGCGAACCACGAATTAACGCCGCCCCATCATGAAGAGGAGTTTTTGGGTGAAAGATTGTTTGGATGAGTTCCTTAGAAACCTCCGCATTTAGCTGTACACCGGATGAATTGAAATCTCCTTCATCAATCGGACCATTAGTTTCTAAAACAATTAGTGCGCCAATTCTGTTTTGTGAAAGTTCCTTAACTGCCTCAACAATTTCATCAATTACACTATCTGGCTTAGAAATAGTCCGGCGCGATGGCTGCCATAAATGTCCCAATTCACCCCGTCCAAGCTGTTCCAAAAAACGGCGCAAGTCTGATTGGTAAGCAACAGCGATCGCTACTGCACAACCAATCACTAGCTTTTCCAGTACAAAATTGAGCAGCCGTAACTCTAATCTGCCACTCACTACAGATGCCAGCATGAGTACAATAAATCCTCGCACCATCCACAGCGTACGGCGCTCGCCAATGATCACTAGCACCATGTAAGTCAACCCCAGCACCAGCCCCAGATCAATTATGTGAAGCAATATTGACTGCGTCCAGCCAAGGTCGATCAGCCATTGCTTCCACAAATCTCTCATGATCAGGGTTCAGGGGTTAGGGGTTGTATCGTGTCTGGTTAGAGACTTATTATTTAGGCAGCTTCTTGTGCAGGAAAGCCAGTTGCGTGCGGGGATCTTTCTTACCGTAAACTGGCGTGGGCGGAAGAGAAAGGTTTTTGTTTTTTATATAGATTCGAGCATCAGAACTAACGATTCAGATTTGATGTTAGGAGTTAGGTAAGAAAGAACAGGAAGAAAAGAGGCTATTCTATCTTCCTCGATTTCATCTTAAAAATTCCCTGAGATTTTATGTCTCACTTGATAATCTTGCCGGTAGACAGTCTTGTCGCATCAAATCTTGATAAGTTTCACGCCGCAGAATCAAATTTGCTTCTCCTGCTTTAACGACAACTGCTGCTGGTCGAGCCAAGCGATTGTAATTCGATGCCATACTGTAGTTGTATGCTCCGGTTGCCAGCACAACAACAATGTCTCCTGGTTCAGACGGTGGTAAAGTTGCCTCTTTAA
Source organism: Gloeocapsopsis sp. IPPAS B-1203 (assembly GCF_002749975.1). Lineage (NCBI taxonomy): Bacteria > Bacillati > Cyanobacteriota > Cyanophyceae > Chroococcidiopsidales > Chroococcidiopsidaceae > Gloeocapsopsis > Gloeocapsopsis sp. IPPAS B-1203. The sequence goes on from NZ_PEIG01000009.1 coordinate 93,069, forward strand.
TCAGAATATCGCCTGATTCGCAGTGTTTTCCAGCTATTGTGACTGTTTGTGTCGCTGGTGCAGACATTTTATTTGCTACAACTGCTCGATAAACTGATTGGTAAGTGATGGGACGCGGATTATCTGACATACCACCATCTACAGCAATGTAGGTACGAATTCCTGGAACGGTTTTTGACGAACCTACTGTATATGCAGTGACACAAGCTGAACCAATCAGCGATCGCCCTGGTTCGCAAAGCAACTTTGGTAATGCTATTTGCTGTGTCACACAAGCATCTTGAATCGCTGTACACACCCCCTTCACCCACGCTTCAATACTCGGGGGATCGTCAGCTTCGGTATAGCAAATTCCCAAACCACCACCGACATTTAATTCTTGAATCTGTAAGCCATAGCTGCTAGCTTTATCTAACCACTGCACCATAACTCCAGCTAAATCTTGATGTGGTTGCTGCTCAAAAATCTGGGAACCAATATGTGCGTGTAAGCCTACACAATTCAACGCAGAATGCTGACTAACAAACGCAAACACTTCATCTAATTGATTGGGATCAAAGCCAAACTTGCTGTCTAAATGTCCTGTACGAATATATTCATGAGTATGACATTCAATTCCAGGTGTTAGTCGCAGCATTATGCGAATTGGCTCATTGGCATCACTATTACCCATTACCGATGACCAATTACCTAATGTACGCAATTCATACCAATTATCAACGACAATCGTGCAACCTGAATTGATCGCTAATTTTAATTCTTCTAAAGATTTATTATTACCGTGGAGGTAAAGTTTATCGGGGTTCACTCCTGCTTGTAAGGCGGTGTAAAGTTCGCCACCTGAAACGACATCAATGCCCAAACCTTCTTGAGATGCGATCGCACATACTGCTAAACAACTCCAAGCTTTGGAAGCATAAAGTACTTGAGACTCTCCTGGGTAATACTTTTTAAACGCTTCGCGATACTGATGACAAGCGCTGCGTAAAGTGTCCTCATCCAAAATATAAAGCGGCGAACCAAATTGCTCTACTAGCGTTGTCACATCACATCCCCCAATTTCTAGGCGATCGCTGCTGTTAATTCGTGCAGTCAGGGGTAAAAGTTCTTGATTAGGGGACGCATCAGTTACCTTTGGTAAATACTGACGACCAGATTGCACCCCTGCAGGATGAGTCGATAGCATAATTATTAAATGTTTTCCTTTTGACAGGCGTAAATAGGGTTCGTCTCCCAGTGTACAAATTGCTGTGACTTTATTAGAACTTAAATATCTCACACCAGAGCATCTGGGTGCATTGTTGGAATTGGATCAAGCCTGCTTTGGAGGTCTTTGGACTTTGGAAGCTTACCAACGAGAGCTAGATAGTCCCAACAGTGATTTAATTGGTCTAGTCAACCCATTTGCGCCTAATTCACTTTTAGGGGTGGGTTGTCTGTGGGCAATTCTAGAGGAAGCTCACATTACCATTTTGGCAGTTCATCCTCAATACCAGCGCCAAGGTTTCGGTCAAGCACTACTTTACGGTTTATTGTCAGTAGCAGAGCAACGAAATTTAGAACGCGCTACTCTGGAAGTCAGAGTTTCTAATCATGCGGCGATCGCACTGTATCAAAAATTTGGCTTCAAAACTGCCGGACGGCGTAAAGGATACTACAAAGACACTGGTGAAGATGCCTTAATTCTTTGGCATAACGGTTTAGCACAACCAGAATTTCCTCAACTTTTATCTGACTGGGAATACCAAATTCACACTCACCTCGTCCGCTTAGACTGGGAATTACAGATTGATTTATCAGTATATTCCGCAGATCCGCCCTTGACAAAAAAGTGAATTTTTGCTAAATATTTATTCTTGGGGCTTAACGCTAAAACTGAAACAAAAATTCAGCAACAATAGCAATTAATATAAAAGCAACCAATAGAAACAAACTTCTTTCCATGACACAAGGTTCAGGATTGTAGCCAAGATATTTTGCTTTTAAATAAAATCTTTGGCTGAGCATTTTCTGAGAACCTAACGAAGGCAACAGTTGCAAAAAGTGCAAAATCCTCAAAAAGAGGAACAACCGTGCTGTAGTTTGTATCATAAGTTGACAGCCGGACCTAAAGCCTATGCTAAAATCAGCGTACCGGCACGACTCAGGTATGGAAAAACGCCATGTTTGAACGCTTCACAGAAAAAGCTATTAAAGTGATCATGCTGGCCCAGGAAGAAGCTCGCCGCCTGGGTCACAACTTCGTAGGTACAGAGCAGATCCTCCTGGGTCTGATAGGGGAAGGAACAGGCGTAGCGGCCAAAGTGCTGAAATCTATGGGCGTCAACCTCAAAGATGCTCGGATTGAAGTCGAAAAAATTATTGGTCGAGGTTCCGGCTTTGTGGCAGTGGAAATTCCGTTTACCCCACGGGCAAAGCGAGTTTTGGAACTTTCCCTAGAAGAAGCACGCCAGCTAGGACACAATTATATCGGTACAGAGCACTTGCTACTAGGCTTAATCCGCGAAGGAGAAGGCGTGGCAGCAAGAGTACTAGAAAACTTAGGAGTTGATTTATCCAAAGTTAGAACTCAAGTGATTCGGATGTTAGGAGAAACCGCTGAAGTCTCAGCAGGATCTGCGCAATCCGGTCGCACCAAAACTCCAACATTGGATGAGTTTGGCTCGAACCTGACTCAAATGGCTTCAGAAGGCAAGCTTGATCCTGTTGTTGGTCGCGCTAAAGAAATTGAGCGAGTTATTCAAATTTTAGGTCGTCGTACCAAAAATAATCCAGTATTAATTGGGGAACCTGGTGTAGGTAAAACTGCGATCGCTGAAGGTTTAGCATCGCGAATTGCTAATAAAGATATTCCCGATATCCTTGAAGAAAAGCGCGTTGTCACACTTGATATCGGCTTATTAGTTGCAGGCACTAAGTACCGAGGTGAATTTGAAGAGCGCCTGAAAAAAATCATGGATGAAATCCGTTCTGCAGGGAACGTGATTTTAGTGATTGACGAGGTGCATACTCTGATCGGTGCTGGTGCAGCTGAAGGTGCGATTGACGCCGCAAATATCCTCAAACCCGCTTTGGCAAGAGGAGAGTTGCAGTGTATTGGTGCGACAACACTAGATGAATACCGCAAGCACATCGAGCGCGATGCAGCACTAGAAAGAAGATTCCAACCCGTGATGGTGGGCGAACCGACTGTAGATGAAACAATTGAAATTTTGTACGGTCTACGCGAACGTTATGAGCAACACCATAAGTTAAAAATCTCGGATGAAGCACTCGTCGCAGCAGCGAAGCTTTCCGACCGTTATATTAGCGATCGCTACTTACCAGATAAAGCAATCGACTTGATCGACGAAGCTGGTTCAAGAGTACGCTTAATTAACTCACAACTTCCTCCCGCAGCCAAAGAGCTTGATAAAGAATTGCGTCAAGTCTTAAAAGAAAAAGACGATGCCGTTCGCGGACAAGACTTTGATCGCGCTGGAGAACTCCGCGATCGCGAAATGGAAATTAAAGCCGAAATTCGGGCGATCGCACAGAACAAAACAACCACCACCCGTGAGGGTGAGAACGATTCTCCAGTAGTGAATGAAGAAGACATTGCGCACATTGTTGCTTCTTGGACAGGTGTACCAGTCAACAAACTGACCGAATCCGAATCTGAGAAACTGCTGCATATGGAAGATACCTTGCATCAGCGACTCATCGGTCAAGAAGAAGCAGTCAAGGCAGTTTCTAAAGCAATTCGCCGTGCTAGAGTTGGCTTAAAGAATCCCAACCGTCCAATTGCTAGCTTTGTGTTCTCTGGACCTACTGGTGTTGGTAAAACTGAGTTAACTAAAGCGCTAGCAGCTTACTTCTTTGGTTCCGAGGAAGCGATGATTCGCTTGGATATGTCGGAATACATGGAACGGCATACCGTTAGTAAGCTTATCGGTTCGCCTCCAGGATATGTAGGATACAACGAAGGCGGTCAATTAACCGAAGCAGTACGTCGTAGACCTTACACAGTGGTGCTATTCGACGAAATTGAAAAGGCTCACCCTGATGTCTTCAATATGCTGCTGCAAATCCTTGAAGATGGTCGATTGACAGATGCCAAAGGTCGTACAGTGGACTTTAAGAATACACTGCTCATCCTGACTTCTAACATCGGTTCTCAGGTGATAGAAAAAGGTGGTGGTGGTTTAGGCTTTGAAGTTGCTGAAAATCGAGCCGAAGCACAATACAATCGCATTCGTTCATTAGTTAACGAAGAACTCAAGCAACGCTTCCGTCCAGAATTCTTAAACCGCTTGGATGAAATCATCGTCTTCCGTCAATTAACTAAGGACGAGGTGAAGCAAATCTCCGATATTCTGCTCAAGGAAGTGGTTAATCGCCTAACTGAGAAGGGGATCGTGCTAGAAGTTACAGAGCGCTTTAAAGATCGTCTCGTAGAAGAAGGATACAATCCTAGCTACGGTGCAAGACCATTACGTCGGGCGATTATGCGTTTACTCGAAGACAGTTTAGCTGAAGAGATCTTATCAGGACGCGTTAAAGATGGCGATACAGCTGTCGTTGATGTTGATGACACTGGTAATGTCAAAGTACTTGCTGAACAGCGACGAGAATTGTTACCTCAAGCTGTCGAGCAGTAGGTAGTTCATTTAAAGAGGGTATGCGTGATTATACCCAAACCTAGTTTACTTAATCCAACGGTAGAGAAAAAAACTCTACCGTTTTTTGTGCAATTTTGCTGAGTAGTTAATTTTCACAAAAATCCAACATGTCTACTGCATTAGTAGCTTGCTACACTTAAATTAATAACCATGTACTTCAATTCAAGTGCATAATAAAAGGCGATCGCGATCGCTGTCTTATGGTAACAAGCATCCTGCAGCGGAATAATGTCAGTGTTCTGGGTAATGGTAGTCAGACATTAATATTTGCACATGGTTTTGGTACGGATCAAACCGCCTGGCGGCATCAAGTTGCAGCCTTTACCGATAACTATCGCGTTATTCTTTTCGATCATGTCGGTGCGGGGAAATCAGACTTTGCCGCATATAGTCCGCACCGCTACAGTAGTTTGTATAGTTATGCTGAAGATTTACTCGATTTATGTGCTGAGTTGAAACTGAAAGACAGCGTTTTAATCGGTCACTCAGTGAGTGGTATGGTGAGCTTGTTAGCTGCCTTGGTTGAGCCGCAATACTTTCGTAAATTAATTTTTATCGGTGCATCGCCACGCTACCTCAATGATGTCGATTATATAGGCGGTTTTGAGCAAGCTGATTTAGATCAACTTTATGCAGCGATGGCAACAAACTACTACGCTTGGGCAAGTGGATTTGCGCCGCTGGCAATGGGAAATCCTGATAAACCAGAACTCGCGATCGAGTATGCAAACTCCTTATCCGCAATTCGCCCTGATATCGCTCAAGCTGTAGCGCGGGTAATTTTTCAGTCCGATCACCGCGAAGAGTTACCGCGACTTAAAATACCTGTTGATATCTTACAATCAAATAATGATATTGCTGTACCGCTAGAAGTTGGTCAGTATATGGCACAGAAGATCGCCAATAGCACACTGACAAATATCCCAACGACAGGACATTTACCTCACATCAGCGCACCAGAAACTGTTACCCGCGCGATCGCCTCATGTCTTGCCCAGATTTAAACCTAAATCATCCTGATTGGCTACCAACATTTAGACCAATATTATTTGCTGCCATCTTTATTTTTGTTGGCTTAGGTATACTGCAAGGATGGACATCTTTGCTGTTAGCACTAATTTTGTTCGCCGTATGTGCAGGTTTACCTCTACAAGTTGAGCAAGCATTACCGATTATTGCAGTTATTTTACTCGTTGGTATATTTGCTCCCGCACAGCTTTTACTTTCTTTTGAATTGTGTGGTGTCGTTATCAGCAGTGTTGCCTTAAATAAGTTCCTCCGAGTTATCGAGTGGCGTTTAGCAGCACAATCAGTTTTAGTGACATTGGTTAATACTAATACAGACACAACGCCAAATATACTCACTAATCAAGCTTTAACACTTTTACAAAAAATAACTCGTGCAGATGCTGCGATCGCCTTACGTCAGATTGATGATGTCACTGCCCAAACAATCGCCAGCCTACCTGAAAAAGCCCTTCCTGCTGCCCTTACTACCCCTACACTATTTACTAATGCATTAGCACAAAACCGCTGTCTCTACTACAGCAACTATCCCGCAACACCTAATGCTTCCCACATTCTACTTGCACAAGGAGCTAAGTCAGTTGCGATACTACCACTTGCGGCGTCGAATGGTACAAAAGGGGCAATTTTACTGATTTGGCATCGCTACACTTCCATTACTCCACAAATGCGGCAATTTATTGAGTTGTTGTTGGGTGAGTTACGTACGTTATTACAATTTACTGATACGACTATCCGCCTTGATAAACTGCGATCGCGCTTTAGTGCAATGCTGGAAACTATTCATCAAGGAGTTGTCTTTGTTGATGAAAGTGGAGAACAAGGGTGGATTAATCAAGCGGCTGCGGTGCAACTGGGGTTACAACCTGGTGCAGTAGAACCACCCATTTTGGCGCAAGCAATGGCAAAATTACGTACTAGTGCTGATAATCAAAGCGAAATCACCGCACAAGCAGCACAATTTTTTGCTCAGCCACTGTCTTGGAAACTTCCCTCAACGGGGGGAACCCCCGCACGGGAGTTTCCGCAAGCAGAAATTCGGAATTGGCATTGGATTTTTCAGGGTGAAACACCTAAAGTATTGAGTCTTTCGAGTACTGCAACGCGGATACACAATGTACCTGGTAGATTGTGGATATTAGATGATATTACTGAGCAATATCTTAGTCAAAAAATGCTGGTGCGACGTACTCAAGAGTTGTCACAAGCTAATCAGGAGTTAGAAAAGGCAAAAACAGATGCTGAAGCTGCAACTCGTGTGAAAAGTCAGTTTCTTGCGAATATGAGTCATGAAATTCGGACGCCGATGAACGCAATTGTCGGAATGACGAATTTATTATTGAGTACTCCGCTATCGCAGCAACAACAAGAATTTTTAGGAACAATTCGGACAAGTAGTGATGTTTTGTTGATGTTAATCAACGACGTTCTAGACTTATCAAAAATCGAGTCAGGTAAGCTAGAACTAGAACAGCGTGCTTTCAACTTAAGAACTTGTATTGAAGAAGCTGTAGATATTTTAGCTTTTAAAGCAGCAGAGAAAAATATTGAATTAGCTTACATTATTCATCCAGATACTCCCAATAATATCGTTGGTGATGTCACTCGATTGCGACAAATTCTCGTAAATCTATTGAGTAACTCCGTTAAATTTACACCCCAAGGAGAAGTTGTTATTTCGGTTACAGCCCGCGCCTTAGAACGTAATCATGAATATGAAATTCAATTTGCAGTCAAAGATACAGGAATTGGTATTTCACCTGAAACTGTAAAGCATTTATTTCAATCTTTTAGTCAAGGTGATGCTTCAATTACCCGCGAATATGGGGGAACCGGCTTAGGTTTAGCGATCGCCAAGCAGCTATGTGAGATGATGAAAGGTCGCATCTGGGTTGAAACTCACGCACAAGGAGGTTCTACTTTCTATTTCACGATCGCCACAACAATTGATACTAGCCTTCCCTCAGAAAGCATATTACATTTTGCCGGAAAGCGGATGTTAATTGTGGAGGAGCATCCGATCATTCGACAATCTCTAGTTTGGCAAGCACAGTCTTGGGGTATAGAGCCTTGTAGTTTAGAACCCGCAGCAGCACTTGCACAAATTCAACAAGGCGCATTGTTTGATGTAGCAATTATAGATTTACAAAGTCATCAAAGCAATGACGCGATCGCAGCAAGCCAATCTTCTCAATTACCTGTGATATTGTTAACAACGCTGAGCAACCAAAAGATACCTACACAGACATCTGTACTAGATTTTGTCAGCTATCTGACTAAACCAATCAAAACATCACATTTCTACCACATCTTGAGTCAGATTTGGAATAACTCATTAGTATCAGATACTAACAATAATTCAGGTGATATTGACGCTACATTTGCATCAAATTTACCATTGCGAATTTTGCTAGCAGAAGACAACATCGTTAATCAAAAAATTGCTTTACACATTTTGCAAGGATTAGGTTATCAAGCGGATGTTGCCAGTAATGGATTAGAAGTTTTAGATATTTTACATCGTCAAAATTATGATGTTGTGCTGATGGACTTGCAAATGCCAAAGATGGATGGTTTAACAGCAACTCATCAGATTGTGCAAGAATTTGCCAAAGATGTACGTCCTCAAATTATTGCGATGACTGCTAATGCCATGCAGGAAGACAAAGAAGAATGTCTTAAAGCTGGTATGGATAATTACATCAGTAAGCCTATCCAAGTAGAAGAACTCACGCAAGCACTGAGAGGAATTCAAAAACCCTTTGTCTCTGACTCACTCACTTTTGATACTCAACATTCAACAGCGATTGATTTTCAAAAGCTAGCTTCGTTGAAAAAAATGGTAGGGGAAAATGCAGAAAAAATTGTGACTGAGTTAGCCTATTGTTATATAAATGATTCGGTACAGCTTTTACAGGAAATGACAAGTGCAGTAGATTGCCAAGACGCGATCGCACTACGTAGAGCTGCACATACACTTAAATCCAGTAGTGCTACGCTGGGTGCCATGATACTTTCTCAACTGAGTAAAGAATTAGAAACAATGAGTGCTGACGGCAATACGAGCGAGATATCATCCAAAGTGGAGCAAATTGTAGCTGAGTTTGCCAGAGTAAAAGTTGCTCTGCAAGCCGAATGTCAGCTGAGCCAGGTATGAATATCACTGATCTCGAACAAGATCCCCCCCTTGTCCTCATTGTTGACGATGAGAAATTTACACGGCTACAACTCCGGCTAGCAATGGAACAAGTCGGCTATCAAGTTGTTGAAACAAGCAATGGAGAAGAAGCGTTAGCAGCTTACACGCAGTTGCAACCAGACATCATATTACTTGATGCCTTAATGCCCACAATGGATGGGTTTACGTGTAGTAGACAGTTACAAACACTTCCTGGTGGCGATCGCACGCCAATCTTGATGATTACCGCCCTAGAAGATCAAGATTCAGTTGATCGTGCTTTTGCAGCAGGCGCTACAGATTATATCACAAAACCTATTCATTGGGCAGTCTTGCGCCAACGCGTGTATCGTTTATTACAAGCAAATCGGGCAACTGAAAAATTACGCCAGCAGACAGAACGCGCCAGAGTCAGTGAAGCGAGACTGCGTATAGCGTTAGATGCAGCGCATATGGGAACTTGGGATTGGGATTTACTCGATAACAAAATTACCTATTCTGCTACTGCAGCCGCTAATATTGGAATTGCGGAAAACGAGGTGATTGATACTTACGAAAGTTTTACACAAAGTGTTCATCCTGAAGATCGCCAAGTCGTAGAACAAATCATCAGTGTTGCGATCGCACAGCAAACTGACTACAACGTTGAATTTCGCGTCATTTGGGCAGATGGTAGTATTCATTGGATTGCAGCCAGAGGTCAAGTTTATTGCAACGAGACAGGTAAAGCAATTCGGATGACCGGCATTAATATGGATATCACTGATCGCAAGTCATCTGAAGCCGAATTACAGCGGCAAACCTTGCGATCGCAGCTATTTGCAGATATCACCTTTAAAATTCGTCGTTCGCTGCATATCGAGGAAATTTTGCAAACGACTGTTACTGAAGTCCAAAAATTATTGCAGTGCGATCGCGCAGTATTATTTCAACTGTTTTCTGATGGTTCAGGTAAAGTTTTGAAAGAAGAAGTTGTGCCAGGATGTACCACGATTGTTGGGCGTAACCTCCACGATCCTTGCTTTCATCAGAAGTATCTTAACAAATATATTCAAGGGCATATTAGTTACGCTACAGACATTTACAGCTCAAATCTGCAACAGTGCTATATCGACTTTTTGCAGCAATTTCAAGTTGTCGCCAACTTAGTTGTGCCAATTTTTGTTAAGGAAAAACTCTGGGGTTTACTGATTGCACATCAGTGTAACGCTCCTCGACAATGGAGTCATTTTGAAATTGAACTGCTACAACAACTCAGCGATCAAATTGGCATTGCTTTAGCGCAAGCACAACTACTGGAAGATGAAACTCGGCAACGTCAAGAACTAACTCGCGCCAATGCAGAATTACAACAGTTTGCTTCGATCGCCTCCCATGATTTGCAAGAACCATTACGCAAAATTCAAGCTTTTGGTAATCGATTGAAAGCAATGTATGGTGACGGACTTAATGAACAAGGACGTGATTATTTAGAGAGAATGCAAAACGCTGCACAGCGGATGCAAGTCTTAATTGATGACTTACTGACACTTTCTCGAATTGCAACAAAGGCACAGCCGTTTGCACCTGTTAATCTCACTCAAGTAGCACAAGAAGTTTTATCTGATCTAGAAATACTTATCCAGCAAACCGATGGGCGCGTCATGCTATGTGAATTGCCAACAATTGATGCTGACGCCATCCAAATGCGGCAATTATTCCAAAACTTAATTGGTAATGCTTTAAAGTTTCATCAGCAACAAGTGCCAATTGTTAAGATTTACAGCAAGATTCTTGAAGATTGGCAAAGCCACAACAGTGAAGAATCTCTAGATGCCCAGCTTTGTGAAATTATTATAGAAGATAATGGTATAGGTTTTGACGAAAAATACCTCGATCGCATCTTTAATGTTTTTCAACGATTACATAATCGTAGCGAATATGAAGGAACAGGCATGGGTTTAGCTATTTGCCGTAAAATCGCCGAACGTCACGGTGGTAGCATTACAGCAACGAGTAAGCCTATGGAAGGAGCAAAATTTATCGTCAAGCTACCAATCAAACATAATAGAGGAGATTGAATATCAGTGAGGAGGCGTCGCACAACCGTCACAATTTTAATGGCTGACGATGATGAAGATGACTGTATGCTTGCACGCGAGGCGTTTTCAGAAAGTCGTTTGGCAAACGATCTGCACTTTGTTCACGATGGCGAAGAACTAATGGATTATTTGTACCAACGCGGCAAATATACTGCAACTACCATTGCGCCCCGTCCAGGGTTAATTTTACTTGACTTGAATATGCCAAGAAAAGACGGTCGTGAAGCATTAAAAGAAATCAAAGCTGACCCTAATTTACGTCAAATTCCTGTGGTTGTCTTGACCACATCAAAAGCTGAAGAAGATATTTATCGTAGCTACGATCTTGGTGCAAACTCATTTATTACTAAACCAGTCACGTTTGCTTCGTTAGTCGATGTGATGCGAACTATAGGTAAATATTGGTTTGAAATTGTGGAATTGCCTATAGAAGGTGTGGGAGATCGGCATGGACTTTAACAAAATCAGGGTACTCCTAGTTGATGATGATGAAGATGATTATGTTCTCACGCGCGATTGGTTTTTGGAACAAGGCAATAGCTTTGAACTAGAATGGGTAGCAAATTATGATGCTGCGCTAACAGCGATCGCCCAAAATCAGCACGATGTCTATCTCCTCGATTATCGTTTAGGCGATCGCAATGGCTTAGAACTTTTGCGCGAAGCTATGTTACGGGGCTGTACTGCACCAATGATCTTGCTGACTGGGCAAGGCGATCGCGAGATTGATATTGAAGCTATGAAAGCAGGTGCAGCAGATTATCTCGAAAAAGGTCAAATTACTGCCTATGCTTTAGCACGTTCAATTCGCTACGCCCTAGAACGAAAACGCACCGAACAAAAAATCCGCGAACAAGCCGCTTTACTCGATGTCGCTACCGATGCTATTAGTGTCCAAGCTTTAGATAGCACAATTTTATTCTGGAACAAAGGCGCAGAAAGCTTATACGGCTGGACAGCCGCAGCTGCGTTAGGCAAAAAAGCAAGCGAACTGTTGTATTTAGATGTTCCGGCACAACTAACAGCAGCACAAAAAATCGTCCTTGCCCAAGGAGAATGGCGCGGACAGTTATCTCAAGTCACTAAAGTTGGTGCAGATGTCATTGTTGAAAGCCGTTGGACACTCGTCCGCAACGAACAAGGGCAACCTAAATCAATCTTGGTTGTTAACACTGATATCACCGAAAAAAAACAGCTAGAAGCTCAATTTTTGCGTGCCCAACGCATGGAAAGTCTCGGTACGCTCGCAAGTGGCATTGCACACGATCTCAATAATATCCTCGCACCAATTTTAATGACTGCTCAACTTCTAGAAACACAAGTTCATGACGAACGCAGTCAACGGTTAGTGCCGATCTTAATCGCGAATGCCAAACGAGGTGCAGCACTAGTCAAACAAGTGCTATCTTTTGCCAAAGGACTGGAGGGTAAACGCAGTATTTTACAAGTGCGACACATCATCTCAGAAATTAAGCAGATTACAAAGGAAACTTTTCCTAAGTCAATTGAAATCTGCATTGACGTTCCGCAAACACTCTGGACGATTTCTGGTGATGCGACACAACTACATCAAATATTAATGAATCTGTGTGTTAATGCGCGCGATGCAATGCCAGAAGGCGGCATTTTGACAATTTCGGCAGAAAATTTAGAAGTCGATCAAAGCTATGTCCGCAAACATCTAGATGCTAAAGTGGGTGCTTATGTTGTGCTAAGTGTTGCAGATACAGGGTGTGGAATTCCACCTGAAGTCATGGATCGCATTTTTGAGCCATTTTTCACAACTAAAGGAATTGGTAAAGGTACAGGGCTTGGTCTTTCTACAGTGATTGGCATTGTCAAAAGTCATGGCGGTTTTGTGAATGTGGAAAGCGAAATTGGCAAAGGTACTCAATTTAAGATTTATTTACCAGCAGTAGAAGCAGTAGAAACGCTTGAAGTAGAAGATTTGGAACTACCTCAAGGACATGGTGAATTAATCTTAGTAGTTGATGATGAAGCGCCGATCCGAGAAACAACCAAAACCTCGCTAGAAACTTATAATTATCGCGCTGTGACTGCAAGTAATGGGATTGAAGCAGTCGCTTTATATGCAGAATATCGCGATGAAGTGAGTCTCGTAATTACTGATATGTTAATGCCAGCGATGGATGGTCCAACAACAATCCGCACGCTAAAAAAAATGAATCCGATGGTAAAAGTGATTGCAGTAAGTGGATTAGCGTCTAAAGATAAAATGAATACAGTTGCGGCGGCTGGAGTAAAAAGTTTCTTGTCTAAACCCTTTACGACACAAGAATTACTTCAGACAATCGATGGAATTTTGCATCCCAATAAGCACGCTAGTGCAAAACAATTACACACGCTATTTTAAGCTTTACTACTGCCCATCAAATACAACAGCGCCATCCGCACAGCAACACCACTTGTTACCTGTGCCTGAATTAAGCTAAATTGCGGATCGTCCATTAAATCAGAACTAATTTCCACACCGCGATTCACTGGACCTGGATGCAGTACCTTAACATCAGGTTGACAAATTCGCAGGCGATCGCGTGTAATTCCAAAGCGCTGGTGGTATTCGCGTAAACTCGGTAACAAATACTGTGTCATGCGTTCTTTTTGCAACCGCAGTGTCATGACAAAATCAGCATTTTCCAGTGCAGGTTCGACTTGCCAATGTAAAAACAGCTTACCAGGAGCGTTGGTAGTGAAATCTGCAAATAACTGAGGTAATAACGTTGGTGGTGCGGCTAAGTGAACTTCTGCACCGCTGGCTGTTAAACTCCAAATATTTGATCTGGCGACTCGTGAATGTAAAATATCACCAACAATTGCTATTTTTTTGTCTTTTAACAGTTCCAATCGAGGACGATCGCTATCAATGAGCGTGCATATCGTAAATAAATCAAGTAACGCTTGGGATGGGTGTTCGTGTTGACCATCACCCGCATTCAATACTCCAACTCTGACTCCTAGCCGATCCATTTCATCCGCGATCGCCTGGGGAACTCCAGCTTCGCGATGGCGAATGACCATCATATCGGTTCCCATTGCTAGATAAGTTTTTGCGGTATCTAAAATTGTCTCGCCTTTGGTTAACGATGACGTAGAAGCTGCAAAATTAAGTGTATCTGCTGATAATCGTTTTGCTGCAAGTTCAAAGCTACTGCGAGTGCGTGTCGATGGCTCAAAAAATAAGTTGGCGACAACTTGTCCTTGCAATGTCGGTACTTTCTTCGTCCGCCGCGATAAGACTTCTCGAAAGCTGGCTGCAGTTTGTAAGACAGTGTCGTACTCTGCTTGAGTGAAATCTGCTAGAGAAAGAACGTGATGGCGATTCCAAGTAGCGTTAGCCATGACCAAGCATTATAAATCTACGCACAATTTGACTGACATCTGCCTAGATATTTTCCCATTAATTAAGGAGAATTGCTATTGAAATTGGCTAAGGGTTCATGCTATACTTTCTCCATAATGGGAATATAAAAAAAATTTTCATAAACGCAAAGACCTCAATTCTACTATAGCATATGAGACAACATAATTATTTTCTCTTCATCAACTTATTTTGACTAGGAATTTTGCAGATAAACCAATAGCAGAGTGGAAATTTCTCGCTCAAGTTGCCCATCGCTGAGGAGTTCGGGATATTCAATAACAGCTGCATGAGTTAAAGCTTCCACCGTACGCCCCAAGATAAACACGGTGAGATCGAGGTTTTGGGGTTGAATGTGACCGCGCCATCTTTCTAGGTAATTCCGCAACATTGCATTAATTTGTTCTTCAGCATTGGCAACTTGCTGTAACCGACTGATGCACGGCACTTCTTCGTTTAATACTTTATGTAATTGGGGATTGACTGCGTGTGCGGCGATCGCGGCTTTTACCAATTCGGGCAAAGCAACTTCAATTGGTGCATCAAATAAATCGCGTAGTTTTGATTCGACAAGCACAACCATCTCGTTTATGTGCTGTTCTACAAGCGCAGCAACCAAGGCTTCTTTGTTTGGAAAGTACTGATACAGAGATCCAATACTGACTCCGGCTAACTCGGCAATGCGATTTGTACTCGCACGATCGTAACCCTCTTCCGTCAAAATACGAGCAGTTGCAATTAAAATTGCCTCAACTGTTGTTTTAGAACGGTCTTGTTGCGGTAATTTGCGCGGCGTTGTTGGAATTTTCTGTGGCATTTAAATCACTCAATAGAATGCGAGTTGTAAAATCGAGCGATCGCTCATACGATATGAGTTATCACTCACATCTTAACCAAGTTGGCGATCGAGATACCTTCTTTCAAGGAAGAATATTTATGAAAGCATCATTTACACAGGCATTAGCAAACTTACACCCAGATGTTGCTCCTGTACTATTATCTGAGTTCGATCAACATATGGTGGGAGTAGTGCGCATGACGACATCTGATGGGTTTTGGGAACAGCATAACGATGGAGATGAAATTCTCATTATTTTACAAGGGCGCATGGATTTTACTCTTTGCTACCCTAATGCAACTGCAACGCTTGCGGTTGAAGCTGGAGACATTTTGCACATTCCCCAAGGCGTAGCGCACGGAGCTAAGATTTACGAGGAAGTGCATATCTTATTTTTCACTCCTCAAGTAGGAAACATTTCTTGGGTTGAGGGCGAACAAGTAACGGAGCAAGTAGCAGCAAGACATCGCCAACATTGACAGATTCTAATTTTGGGTTGATTCTGCGATTTTGTACAGCATCGCCAGTGTTTCATCACACCAATTTAGGAGTGCTTGACTTGTGTGGAGTCCGTATCGCAGCGTTGCCATGCAGTAAGGGTAATCTGGATCATGACAATGCTGGTGCTGCAACTTTTGCTCGATCGCACGATATTCTTGGAGCAATTTTTGTTGAAATTCTTGAAAATGCTTGACATGAGTAATGTTATCTGCTG
The DNA here is from genome assembly GCF_002749975.1 of Gloeocapsopsis sp. IPPAS B-1203. Classification (NCBI taxonomy): domain Bacteria; kingdom Bacillati; phylum Cyanobacteriota; class Cyanophyceae; order Chroococcidiopsidales; family Chroococcidiopsidaceae; genus Gloeocapsopsis; species Gloeocapsopsis sp. IPPAS B-1203. The sequence continues at coordinate 108,947 of NZ_PEIG01000009.1, forward strand.
CAGAGATTTCTCGCCCAAAGAATAACTTAAGTAAGATCTCGATACGTTCTATCGGATGATCGGCTGGTTCAGTTAACCACTGACGCAGTTCTTCTTTACCTTTATCAGTCAACGTGTAGACGTAGCGATCTGGCTTTCCTACCTGTTCTTCGACAGATTTTGTTGCTAAGCCTTCTGCAACTAAACGCTTGAGAATTGGGTAAATTTGACCGTAGCTTTCATGCCAGAAGTAGTTAACGCTTTTTTCAATTTCTTTTTTAATGTCGTAGCCAGACATGGAACCCCATGTCAAGATTCCCAGAATTGCATACTTGCTTTTATTCTCGCGTGCCATATATAATTTCTTGCATATCTCTAAAAGATATATAACAATAAGATCTAGATTGTAGCAGTGAAGGCTACAGATAGGGTGCGATCGCCATTGTCAACCTCATTTCAGCATGGAGTGTATTAGTAGCCATGTTCCAGTCGAGTGTTAGCGAGAAGCCAACCATCAAACCAGTATTGCGGCGGGTTACTATTTTAGCGGTTATCGGTGCGGTAGCTACAGGTGGGATTCTGTACGCTGTTTCACGTTTGCAGATTGGACAAAGTCCTGCGCCTGCTCCTACAGTTAGCGTCCCGCAAGCGCAAGTAGTGACAGCATTAGGACGTTTGGAACCATACCAAGAAGTCATTCAACTATCTGCACCCGTTTCATCGGAAGGTAGCCGTGTTGATGAATTACTGGTGAAAAAAGGAGATAAAGTCAGCAAAGGACAAGTCGTAGCAATTTTAGATAGTCGCGATCGCCTCCTGACAGCGTTAGAACAAGCACAGCAACAAGTTAAAGTTGCCCAAACACGTTTAGCACAAGTGAAAGCAGGTGCAAAAACTGGGGAAATTAACGCCCAAACCTCCACAATTTCACGAATTGAAGTAGAAAAGCAAGAAGAAACTAAAGCACAACGAGCAACAATTGCTCGGATAGAAGCTGAAGTTAGTAATGCTCAACTTGAATATCAACGGTATCAAAAATTATATCAAGAAGGGGCGATTTCTACATCAGAACGTGACAGCAAACAGTTAACTCTACAAACTGTGCAGCAGCAACTTAGTGAGGCACAAGCAAATTTAAATCGCATTACCAGAGGTAGACAAGAACAAGTTGATGAAGCAAAAGCAACATTAGATCGCATTGCTGAAATTCGTCCTGTCGATGTTGCAGCAGCACAAGCAGAGGTTGATAGTGCAATTGTCGCAGTGAAGCAAGCGCAAGCAAATTTAGATTTAGCATACGTGCGATCGCCCAGAGATGGACAAATTATCAATATTCATACTTGGTCGGGTGAAATTGTTGGCAATGATGGCATTGTTGATATCGGGCAAACCAATCAAATGTATGTTGTTGCAGAGGTTTATGAAAGCGATATTCAAAAAGTTCGTCTCGGTCAAAAAGTCACAATTACGAGTTCTGCTTTTCCTGAAGAATTACAAGGAAAAGTTGAGGAAATTGGTCTAGAAATTGGCAAAAAAGATGTTTTAGATACCGATCCAACAGCAAACATTGATTCGAGAGTTGTTGAGGTGAAAGTTCGTCTCAATCCTGAAGCTAGTCAGCAAGTTTCTGGTTTAACTAATTTGCAGGTGAAGTCTGTTATTAAGATATAAGGTCATTGGTAATAGGTAATTGGTAAAAATATTACTTTTACTTTGAGGCTTAAATAATGAAACGTAAAACTCCGTTAGCTTGGTTGCAGGTGAGTCGTGAAAGAACGCGATTATTGATTGCAATGGCGGGAATTGCTTTTGCTGATATGTTAATGTTTTTGCAAATGGGTTTTCAAGATGCACTTTATGATAGCAACACGCGCATGCATCGCAGTATGCGGGCTGATTTGGTTTTAGTCAGTCCGCAAGCACAAAATATAGTTAATCTGTCAACATTTCCGCGCAGTCGGTTGTATCAGACAATGAACTTTGCTGGTGTTGAATCGGCTGTACCTTTGTATGCTGAAACGGCTAATTGGAAAGTTCCGCAAACACGCCTCAATAGTGCTGTGTTAGTTTTGGCTTTTAATCCAGATGCATCAGCTTTTAGCTTACCAGGAGTTGAACAGAATCTCGATCGCATTAAACTTCCTGATACTTTTTTATTTGATAGTGGTTCTAGAGGAGAATACGATCAGACACTCGCACAACTAAAACAAAATCAGTCGGTATTTACAGAATTTAGCGATCGCAAGATCGAAATTGATGGGTTATTCAATGTCGGTGCTTCGTTTGCTGCGGATGGAAATTTAATTACAAGTGACTTGAATTTCTTTCGGATTTTTCCTAAACGGACAGCCGCAGAAGTTAGTGTAGGGTTAGTGATATTGAAGCCAGGTAACGATCCACAGCAAGTTGCTGCTGTTTTAAAGGCTGGATTACCTAATGATGTTAAAGTTCTGACACAAGAAGAGTTTGTTGAAACTGAGAAAACATATTGGGCTAATAATACACCAATTGGCTTTATTTTTAGTTTAGGCACTGCGATCGGATTTATAGTCGGTGTTGTCATTGTCTATCAAATTCTGTATAGCGATGTTTCAGATCATTTAGCTGAGTATGCAACGCTTAAAGCAATGGGATATCAAGATATCTATTTACTTGGCGTCGTTTTTCAAGAAGCTATCATTCTCGCAATTCTAGGATTTATTCCTGGATACATGATTTCTGTAGGACTTTATAGCTTAACGAGAAGTGCAACAAATTTACCATTATTTATGACACTTGCGAGAGCAATTTCAGTTTTTTTCTTAACTATTGTTATGTGTCTTGCTTCTGGAGGAATTGCAATGCGAAAACTTCGCGCTGCCGATCCAGCAGATATTTTCTAGAAACTACTAAAAAAATATGCAGCGACCTGTAATTAGTATTCAAAATCTCAATCATTACTTTGGGCAAGGACAGCTACGTAAACAAGTACTGTTTGATGTTAATTTAGAAATTTCTCCTGGTGAAATTGTCATTATGACAGGACCATCAGGTTCAGGAAAAACAACGTTATTGAGTTTGATCGGTGGCTTAAGATCTGCTCAATCAGGTAGTTTGCAAGTATTGAATCAGGAATTATGTGGTGCTAACAAAAGTCAGTTAGTACAAGTGCGACGCAATATTGGATATATTTTTCAAGCACATAATTTATTAAAGTTTTTGACAGCACAGCAAAATGTGCAAATGTCAATTGAATTACAAGAAGTTTCTTATCAAGAAGTACGAGAAAAATCCGCAGCAATACTTGAGGCTGTGGGGTTAGGAAACCGAGTAAATTACTATCCTGAAGATTTATCAGGGGGGCAAAAACAACGAGTTGCGATCGCACGGGCTTTAGTAAGTCGTCCTCAATTAGTTTTAGCTGATGAACCAACTGCGGCTTTAGATAGTAAATCAGGGCGAGATGTTGTTGAACTTATGCAACAATTAGCAAAAGAACAAGGAACGACAATTTTATTAGTGACTCACGATAACCGCATTTTAGATATTGCAGATCGCATCGTGCATATGGAAGACGGACAATTAGCTCAAAATACCAAACTTGCAGCAGTAGTTTAAGATGACTAACGTAACGAAAGGTGCAGTTGTTATTACAGGTGCATCTACAGGGATTGGTGCAGCGTGTGCTATACGTCTAGATCAGCTAGGGTTTCAAGTCTTTGCTGGCGTACGCAAAGAAGCTGATGCACAAGCTTTGCAACAAACAGCCTCGCCAAAGTTAACGCCGATTTTTTTAGATGTAAGTGATCTTGACTCAATTGCAGCCTCTGTTGAGAATGTGGCGATCGCTGTAGAAAATTCCGCATTAATTGGATTAGTCAACAATGCAGGTATCGCTGTTGCAGCGCCTTTAGAATTTATCCCAATCACTGAATTTCGCAGACAACTAGAAGTCAATACCACTGCACAACTTGCAGTTACTCAAGCTTTTCTCCCGCTATTACGATCAGCAAGGGGACGAATTGTGAATATGGGTTCGATTACCGGAAGAAGCGCAACGCCGTTTCTCGGCGCTTACAGTGCATCCAAATTCGCGCTAGAAGCTTTGACTGATGCATTGCGTCTTGAGTTACGCCCGTGGGGAATCTGGGTGGCGATTATTGAGCCTGGCGCGATTGCAACTCCAATTTGGCAAAAATCTTTAGCTCAAGCCGATATCTTACAACAAAATTTACCATATTCAGCCCATGAACTCTACGGTCGGGCAATGGATACAGCAAGTAAAGGCGCAGCGAATCTTGCGCAAAAGGGAATTTCGCCTGATCAAGTCGCCCAGGCTGTTGTTCGCGCACTAACAGCAAAAAGACCAAAAACTCGCTATCTTGTTGGGCAAGACGCCAGAATCAGGGCAATGTTGAAATTCTTACCAGATCGGATCGTTGATGAAATTACTGCTAAAGCAATGAATCTTCAGTAGCGGGTCTACAATTGTTTACGTTTACATACTACGACAGGAAGACTACACCTAAGTGGTTTCCCAAAAAATCTTAAAAACCATCTACAAAGTAATATCCTATAAGCCGAAAAGCTTATAAAAGCTAAAAGATGAGTAGTGGAGCAAACTTTGGGCTGATTGGGATATTATTGATGATTGAGTAAGGATTATGAACTGTTGTTAGAAGTAAGTGAATCTTTAATCTACGCTGCTATGGTGCGGTTGATGCTCAGACTTTTAACTGCTTAATTTTTACTTTATAAATCAGCTTAGAGAAAGAGAGAACTTCAGTAAGTTCTACTAGTAAATTCATGAACTGTTTATAAACCATCTTCAGTAATATTCTCATTGATTGAAGATGAGTGTGTAAAAACTCTTAGTCAATTAAATTAACTTTAAAGCTTTGCCGAACTGATTTAAAAATTGTAGACGGCAGACTAGTGAGATATTATGAAATACATGACGGGTTATTTAAAACTTGTATCGAAATAAAAAATATAGTAGAAGTGAATTGCTTGTATTGCAAAAATAAATTATTAAACAACTATGTATTAATCAAAATAGTGAAAATGACTGAGGCTCACAAGTAGGGAGATTGAATCTTGAAAAGATTTTTATTACTCGGTGGTGTGCTGTTAATCCTTTTTGTTTATTTTGGTTTAAACTATTCTGGCTTCTGTTTTGCCCAAATGCGTTACCTAAGTAATGAAGAAAAAATTAGAGCAGTATTCGATTTTCAAAATAGCCGAAATACATTACCAATAAACAACTTCCCAAATTCCGAACAAGTCAAAGATAAAAGCTTCGACGGATATAATCTCGCTCATATCAAGTATAAAAGCTTCGATGAATATATAGTATTGTATCCAGACTGCTGTGCCGTCAATCCTGGCGGTGGTTACGAAGTTCCTCCTGCAAAATTTCTCGATCGCATTCTTGGCTATAATTCGGGTGATGTTGTAGTTATTAATTTTCATCCACGTTTTTTGAATAAAAACGGTGAGATCGAAACAGTAGAAGTTCGTTTTGATAACTACTTACAAAACTGCGGTAAACCAGGATGATCGACTCTTCAACTATAAAACCAAAAGTATCAAAGTGTCATAGAAAAATTATGGTTCAACTCAATAGAAACAACATCACAAATCAATATTTATACGGACAATTAACCATTCCAACAAATCTTGCAGATGATAGTTTGATTCGCCCCAAAGATGCTACTACAGAGGTTGAAGTAGATGAGGTTATTTTTTGTCCAAATTGCTGTCTTAACGCCGGTTCAGTAAGAATTAGAATTGTCAGTGTACAACTAGATTGGTGTAAGACATGAAAAAAATCTTCATCTCACTTACCAGTATTCTTCTGCCATTCTGTGCAATACTTCTGCCATTCTTTGCACTAAATTATTCAGGCTTTTGTTTTAGAGAATTGAGATATCTAAATGCTAAAGAGAAAATGGAATCTCTTTTTAATATTTGGAATAGATCTTCTTTCAGTAAAAGTATCCGCATCGATGGAGAATATAAAATATTGGAGAAAAAAAACAAATATACTAGCTTCGATGAGTTTTTAGCTAAACATCCCGACTGCTGTGAGATCGATCCTGAAGGAGGATATGAGACAGATCCTCCTAACTTTATTGATAGAATTACAGGTTACGATTCTGGGACGAAAATTCTTATTAAGTTTAACCAAGAACTAATAGAGCCAAATGGCAATATCCTCACTAGAGAAGTTCAACTTGTAGATAGACTACAAAACTGCGGCGAATCACGTTGGTAGTTTCATATTACAGAGTTGTTCACAACATTTATTCACTTTTCGAGACCTCGCCGCTGCAACTGGCGGCAAGACTTTTAACGCGGAAGTGCGCTTCTGAGGTGGTCGATGCGCTAATCGCAGCCATTAAGACACCGATCAATAAAACCCCGATCGCTCAAGATGTTACAGCAACCACCCAACAAAATACAGCCGTGAATGTGCCTGTATTGATCAATGATAGTGACCCAGATGGTAATGCCTTAGCCATCAAGAGTTTCACGCAGGGTAGTCATGGAATGGTTACTCTAAACGACAACGGTACATCCGCGATTCAGTTAAATAAGAGCAATGAGCTACTCACTATTCTGACTGGTGTGCAGGCTGATGTAATTACTAGTAAGGATTTTGTCATAGTTTAAGGGAGCGAGGAGATGATTTACGATATGAACAACCTCTTACAGTACTAAATTTTAGTCTCAATAGCATAAATACATTTTTTTTGCTTATACATTTAATAAGTAAACTTAAATAATGAACTTTATTTAGTACTCAAATTCTAATTATGAGAAAAGTATGAATTAACCATGAACTGAATATGAAAGAAACCTATAGAATTTTGTTGAAAAATCAGGTAAAACAATAGAAGAATAAATTGAATTTATAAAGTTAATGCAACCAACGGCTACTCTGATTTTAGCATTGGGATTAGCAGCAGATGCCTTCGCAGTTTCAGTTGCTAGTGGTTTAAAAATTAAGTACGTCAAAGTTAGTAAAGCTTTGAAGATTGCTATATTCTTTGGCGGTTTTCAAGCTATCATGCCCTTAGTTGGATGGGTAGCAGGAATTAGTTTAAGAACTCTCCTAGCAGCTATTAGTCATTGGGTAGCTTTTAGTATTCTTTGTTTACTTGGCATCAAAATGATCTATGAATCGTGTCAAGAAGGTGAAGAAAAAGATTTCAACCCCTTATGTAATTCTACCTTATTAGCATTAGCTATTGGTACCAGCATTGATGCTTTAGCAGTCGGTTTAGGTTTTGCATTACTCAAAGATTCAATCTTTACTATTATTACTGCAATCGGATTTATTACCTTTTGGTTAACATTTTTTGGTGTTTTTATCGGCAATAAGTTTGGTAACTTTTTCCAGAACAAAATTGAAATTGTTGGTGGAGGAATTTTGATTGCTATTGGCAGTAAGATCTTAATAGAAAATTTAATCAAAGTAACTGCATAGAAATTAATATTTCTACTAAACTTGTAAGAAAAATCTGGCAGTATAAAGGTAAATTAAAATACCCAAAACATCAACAATTGTGGCGCTTAGAGGTGCTGACATCAAAGCAGGATCGAAACCAAGAAATTGAAACAGAAATGGTAAAACAGCACCAGAGACTGTGCCAATAATAGAAATAGTAAATAGGCTTACTCCTACCACTATTGCTACAGTAGAGTTGTTTTGTAATAGTAAAGCTTCTCCGACAACAATTAGTCCCATCATAGCCCCAAGCAAGATTCCAGCGATCGCCTCTCTACCCAATACAGGAAGTAACCGCTTTTGGGTGGGAACATCAGAGTTTAGCCCGCGCACAACTACCGTTGCAGCTTGAATACTAACATTACCGCCGCTAGCAAGAAGTAGAGGAATAAAGATAGCTAAAACAACGACTTTTTGTAAAACATCTTCTTGACTCTCAATCACAGCCGCAGTGATTGTATTTGTGATCAGAAGAACAAACAACCAGCCGATTCTTCTGCGAGTCACAGAAAAGGGATTGCTAGGGAAGTAATTACTGTCTTCTTCTGAATCTTCAATTTCATTAGTGGTTGGTGTATATAAAAACTGAAATAACTGTTTTTTTTCTTCCAGCGAAAGGTTGTTGACAAGGTTGTTGTCGTTTTGGTTTTGAAAATCTGCTTGCAGTTGTTGCTGTAAATTACTATCCAAAAGTTGATAAACTGCGATCGCTTGGCTTCTGGGTAGTAAGTAAAAGGTTTGACTTTGCAACTGTGATGGTAACGCTGCAATTTGGCGGGCAATTTCTGGTGGTTCCTGGTTAGCAAGTAATGGTGGAGATATCGATAGAGTGTCTCCTTCAATGTGTGTAGGTAAATCTTGATCGTGCAACAAAGTGTTTCCTCCAAATTTTGCTTCTACTCTAGATCGCAACAAAAGCAGTGATTTTCTCTATATAAACAATACATATGACTTGAATACATTGTTCTGCAGAAAGAGTTAAGCAATTGAAGAATAGACTGCTTGTAGTATGAATCACAGATAACCTACAACCCCTTTTGAGGCTATCCAAGCATGTAACTTTGTACACTCAAATAAAGCTTTTGGCAGTAATTCCACGATAGGGTACTTTGTTTATACTATAAGTCTGAGTGGGATTACTCCTTGTCGTAACTCGCGCTGTCGATGCAGCCAAGATAATTTTACAGGGGTGCGAATCAGAGGTGCTAAAACACTTGCACCCCAACGAAGAATTGCACTTTTTTCCAAAAGTTCAGCCTGTGCCGCTTCTTGGCTTTGTAGTCGCTGTGCTTTAATAATCTCAGGTTCTCGTTGAGACTGAATTTGCGGTAATACTGTATCAATGTCTGCAGTTGCACTTTGAGACAAGCAAGGAACTAAATAATTTGTCGCCGCGATCGCATCTCGCAATGCCATATTAATACCTTGAGCACGGATAGGCGACATCGGATGTGCAGCATCGCCTAATAAAAGTACGCCTGGTTGATACCAACGCGGACATTGCCCTACAACAACAGATAATAAAACAGGTCGCTCAATTGTATCTGCAAAAGTGCGAAAATGTTCTGCTAACCACGATGGCGATGCATCTGCAAATATTTCAGCCCAATTATCAACTTGCTGCCAATCTTGCGGGAAATTTTTAGGAAGTGTCCAACCTAAGTGTAAATTTCCTTCAGAACTACGAAATAATCCAAAGGCATAGCGATCGTAAACAATTGAGTAAAAAATGTTTTCTGACCTAAATTGCGGACTATCGGCTAATTTAAACCAGAGGATATCAAAACTGTGAGATTGTTGCTCTAAAGCTAACTGGGCGCGTTGCCGTACTATAGAATTACGCCCATCTGTACCAATGACTAAATCTGCATTCAGATTACGTCCATCACTCAGCTTGACACCGACAACTCGCTGATCCCACAATAAATCTTGTACTGCAGTACCTTGGATAAACTCAAACTCAGAGTAATGACTCGCTGCGTCGATTAATGCTTCTAAAAAAGCAGGCTGAGAAACCAACGTGCAAGGTTTACCACCAGGTTCAAGAGGTTCATCCACGCGAAAAAGCGATCGCTTATTGATAATCACCTCCCAAGCATCTAAAGGCTGATGCGGGATGCGTTCTAAAATTGGCAACAACTCCATTTGTTCTAATGCATCCAAACCACTTGGCATTAAGCCTTCACCCCGAAAAGTACGGCGAAAGTTTCGTGATGCTTCAATTAACGTGACACGGATACCGCGTTTTACTAATAGTAGTGCTAGTGTTGCACCCGCAGGACCAGCCCCAACAATAATAACTTGAGCCATATGTTTAGTTCGTACTGACTAAAATAAGTCTAGAAGGGCGCAATATTTAATTTAGCTATGGATACCTTAGAAAGTATAGTTATTGGCATCGCTTTGAGTGCGGCTTGTGGTTTTCGGATTTTTGTGCCACCACTTGTGATGAGTGTTGCGGCAATTTATGGACATCTACCGCTATCATCAGGCTTTGAGTGGATGGGAACGTATCCGGCACTTTATGCCTTTGGCATAGCAACAATAATTGAGATTGCCGCTTATTACATTCCTTGGGTGGATAATTTATTAGATACAGTTGCAACTCCTACTGCGATCGCATTTGGTACTTGGATTGCTGCGGCTTTGTTTCCAGATACCGATCCTTTACTTAAATGGACAATGGCAATTCTTGCAGGCGGTGGTTCAGCAGGAGTTATTCAAGCATTAACAAGCTTTACACGGTTATCTTCAACTGCATTAACTGTAGGACTAGGTAACAGTATTATCACCACAATCGAGTCAATTGGTGCGTTTGCATTATCAGGCTTAGCAATTTTTGTGCCTCTATTAGCTATTGGCTTAGTATTAGGATTGCTCTTTTTCAGCTTCAGCAAGGGTTTCCAGATATTTGCAATCAAGCGACAACAGTAAATTTGAGGACAACAACAAACGAATTGACTAAGTGGGCATGGGTCCTTTTGGAAGTACGTTACGACATTCAGAGTTTGTTAAAGAGGGCATTGCAGTTTTAGGAATAGATAATGCGGTTCAAAATCGCTTTGCATGGAGTGAGCGCCGTTTTATTACTCCTGAGAAATACAAGGAATTACAGCAATACACTGTTAAACCAGGTGATGTCATTATCACTATTATGGGAACAACTGGACGTTCTGCTGTAGTTCCTCAAGACATTCCTCCGGCTATCACAACCAAGCACCTTGCCACTATTACGCTAGATCGTTCAAAGGCTCTTCCTGAATATATATCAAACGCAATTCACAGAGATCCTTCAGTTCTAAATCAAATTGCTTTGCAAAATCGTGGGGCAATAATGGCTGGTCTTAATCTCGGAATTATTAAGAAATTAAAAGTTCGCCTACCTCCACTTGAACAACAGATTCTTTATGACAAAATTGTAAACCAAGTTAGGCAAGAACAAGAGAAGCTTGAAGAATCAGCTAACACTGCAAATGCTCTCTTCAACTCCCTGCACCAAAGAGCCTTTCGGGGAGAACTCTAAGCTAAGAATATCGATGAATTGAGTGAGGATGATAAGCGTGGCGATCGCTGACCTTTACCAGGTACTTTATAACAATTTGTGTTAATATAAATGTCTGCTAGTACATCTCAGTCTGTTACTGGCACATTGGACTTGCTTGTTCGAGCCGTCCAACTAAACTACACATTTCTTGCTCTTAGACTGGTCCCAGGTATTTGATTTGGGTGGGGGCATTACTAGGAGCAACTAAATTAATGACATTTCGCAACCTCGGTCTTTCGAGCGACTTACTTCGTGCTGTCGTCGAGCAGAACTACACCGAGCCAACCCCCATTCAACAGCAAGCAATTCCCGCCATTTTGCAGGGGCAAGATGTCTTCGCCAGCGCTCAAACTGGAACGGGGAAAACCGCTGGTTTTACGCTGCCTCTACTACAACGCCTCAACATCGGTCATCCTGGTAAGGAACATCGCGCCCCCCGTGCCCTCATCCTCACCCCCACCCGCGAACTAGCAGCCCAGGTCAGCGATAGCGTCAGAACCTATGGTAAATATCTGTCTCTGCGCTCGGCAGTAATCTATGGTGGCATTGCAATTGGACCGCAAATTCAAACGCTGCGTCGGGGAGTTGATATTTTAATCGCTACTCCTGGTCGTTTGCTCGACCACTTGGAGCAAAAGACCCTCGATCTTTCCCGAATAGAAATACTCGTGTTAGATGAATGCGATCGGATGTTAGATATGGGCTTTATCCATGACATCCGCAAAATTCTGGCGAAGCTGCCCTCATCTCGGCAAACGCTGATGTTTTCTGCCACCTTCTCTAAAACAATTCAGCAGCTTGCTCACACCCTGCTAAAGTCTCCTACCCTAATCCAAGTTGCCCCCCGCAATACCGCTTCTGAGCAAGTGCAGCAGGTCGTTCATCTTGTCGATCGCGATCGCAAGCGAGAACTACTTGCTTACATGATTAGTTTCCACAACTGGAAGCAAGTGCTGGTTTTCACTCGCACGAAACATGGTGCTAATCGTCTAGCAGAGCAGCTTGCTAAAGACGGGCTAAAAACAGCCGCGATTCATGGCAACAAAAGTCAAGCAGCCCGCATGAAAGCTCTAAGCAATTTTAAGCAGGGCAAGGTGCGGGTATTAGTCGCCACTGACGTAGCATCACGGGGACTAGATATCGATCAGCTCCCTCATGTAGTAAACTTTGAACTGCCCAATGTACCAGAAGACTACGTGCATCGCATTGGTCGTACAGGTCGCGCTGGCAAGGAAGGACGAGCAGTTTCTCTGGTTTGCAAAGATGAATATCCACTTTTGAAAGACATCGAACAATTGCTCAATCAGACCCTTGCCAAAGACGTTATTCTAGGATACGAGCCAAGCTCCGTAGCAAAGTCTGAGGTAGAGCAACCGAATCGTAAACGCTCTAAGCAACGTCGCAGTAACTGGGCAAAGCCCCAGACACAATCTAAACCTACTCGTAGCAAAAAGCCTATCTCAGTGGAAAGTCACGCTCAAAAACGACCCCGCACTGCTTAAGCGCCTACGGCTACTACTTAGATTAGTTTGAGAAGTGAATTTTCATACCGAACCCGATCAAATCATCGATCCCCTTGCAGAATTCATCGGCGCAGTGGCTCGCGGTTCCCTTGCTACCGACTTAGACGATCAACTCTATGGCGGTTAGACTTTTTGTTGATACTTGGGGCTGGCTTACTCTCCATGACAAAGGCGATCGCTATCACCAACTGATTGAACGTAGAGAAAAGATGGGCAAACGATACTATATCTCGATCTAATTGTTCATCTTGACTTCTCCAGGAGACCCCCACCATACCGGAACGGTTGGTGGCGGGAGGAATGGAGGGGTAATTTTAGGTACATCGAGTACCTAAAATTACCTAACTCTGTGATACGATAAAGCTGATGAGAAATAATCAGCCTTAAATGCAAACAATATCCGTGAAATGCAAGCTTCAAGTCCCTCCAGAGTTACGCGGTGAGATTGACCGTACTCTGGAAGGGTTTGCTGACGCTTGCAATCAGATACTGCTCGTTGCTAAGGCTGAAAAATGTTGGAATGCGACTAAGCTGCACCATAAGGTTTACAAAAAAGTTAGGGAAGAAACTGGTCTTAAGGCTAACCATGTCTGCCAAGCTATTCGTCGGGTTCTGGGTAACGCCAAAGCAGTTAAACAGATCCACAAGTTTCGCCCTACATCCATAAGCTTGGATAGCAGGACGTTTCTTTATGACGAAGAACAGCAGACTGTGGGCGTGACCTTGATGTGTGGTCGTCGTTCTTTCAAGTTGCTGATTGGTAATTACCAATTGGCACTGCTGCGGGGACAGCAACCAACATCTGCAACATTGAATAAAACTAAACAGGGGGAATACTACATCAACATTGCTGTTGACTTGCCGACTGAGCCAACGGGTAAAACTCCAAGGGTAATTGGAGTTGACCTTGGTCGTCGCGACATTGCTACTACCAGCACCAAGAAAGCTTGGAATGGTAGTCAACTGCAAAAAGTTAGGGATAGATACAGTAAGGTTCGTACCAACGTTCAACGCAAACGCACGCAGTCGTCTAGGCGACTTTTGCGAAGGCTCTCTGGCAGAGAACGTCGGTTTCAAAGTTGGGTCAACCATAACATTAGTAAAGAACTGGTTAGTGACGCTAAAAACTTGGGTGCTGCGTTGGCTTTTGAGGACTTGACAAACATTCGAGAAAGTTTGAATGAAAAGCCGAGAAACAAAACAGAACGTAGAAGGACTAACAATTGGGCTTTCTACAGTCTTCGGTTGTACACCCAATACAAAGCTTCTATCGCTGGAGTACCTATAGTTCTAGTCCCTCCTGCTTACACAAGTAAAACTTGCTCTGGCTGTCACGCCATTGGTGTGAGGAACGGGAAAAAGTTTAGTTGTAAGCGGTGTGGCTTGGAACATATAGATTCGGATTTGAATGCGGCTTTGAATATTGCTGCTCTTGGGGTGTCAGTAAATACGCCCGAAATTCCGGGGATTGCTTGTCAGATTGGTTGCGACAACTATCGTTGTTGCCAGTTGGTGGCGAAATCTGGGATAAAGCCCCTGCTAGAACCCGCAGGGTTTAGCGGCGGGTAGTTTACCAATATGTAACTAGTGGCTGAGTGAGTGACACACAAAGATTCGATTCGGAGGGAACTATAAGCCGAGAAAGTAACATGATGAAAGAAGAGAAATTATAGAGGCGAATAGATCATGATTACTAGAGAAGAAATTACGATCAAAGTTCCCTCTGAGGTAGCAGAGGCATACCGCAATGCCACTGAAGAAGAACGGGAACAAATTGAAGCTCGAATCGCAGTTTTGCTAAAGCCTTCCATGACAAGCAAGCAAGAAGCCATTGCCAAACTCAGACAGACAATGGATGAAATTGGCACACGAGCCGCTCAAAGGGGTTTAACGCCAGAAATTTTGGAGTCAATTTTGAATGACGACGAATGAAAGACGGTTTGTGTGCGATGTCAATGTCATCATCAGCGCGGTGTTACTACCAGGGAGCAAACCAGACCGCGCACTCAGAAAAATTCAAGATTTAGGAGACTTGTTGGTGTCGGAGTCCATTTGGCTGGAGCTAGAACAGGTACTTGCTCGACCCAAATTTAATCGGTACACCACGCCAGAAGAACGAAACCAATTCCTGATCGACTTGTCCCAAACTATACAGTTTATTGACGTGACTGAGCAGATTAATGAATGCCGAGATCCAAAAGATAACAAATATTTGGAATTAGCACTCAGTGGTTAAGCAGAGTGTATTGTGACCGGAGATGATGACTTGCTAGTGCTAAACCCCTGGAGGAGCATTGAGATTCTCACTGTTCAAGAATTTTTGCCAAAGAACTAGCATGAATACCCATTGCAAGAGGAAATAGTTAGATGGATTCCTTAAGCAGTAACGGCTGGCTTACTCTCCATGACAAAGGCGATCGCTATCACCAACAAGCTACTCAGACTTATCAGCAAGCGATCGCCCAAAGCGGACAGATTTACACCACTGATTACGTCCTAGATGAGACGTTTACATTCTTCTTTCGGCGGCTTCCTGCACCTCGTGCAGAGCAATCTATGAAGAAGCTGACAGCAGCTTTTTCAACCAGCAACTTTCATCTAGTCTGGATCAACGAAGAACGCTTTAGTCAAACTGAGAAACTCCGTTCTAGATTTCTCGACAAGCCTCTGATCTCTTTCACCGACCTAACCTCAATGGTCATAATGCGAGAATTAGATATTACAACAATTCTTACTGAAGATGCTCACTTCACCCATGTGGGGATGGGCTTCCAGCTACTTCCCTAGACCGATAGCTAAAGGATGAGATGTAATAAGGTTCACAGATTGGGAATATTGAATGAATAATCGTTTGCTAGACGTAGAGATGGCATCAAACTTCGACTTTCTCCACACCCACTAAGTCAAGTGCGAGCGCAGAACTAGCCCTAGCCCAAATCTCATAATCTTTGCTTGGCAAGGATTCTAGGAGGGCAGAAATTCCGAGTTGGGGCAAAACTAACGAAGCTGCTATCAGGGGCAATCTAGCTCAAAACGTTTACTGTGTAGGCATTTCAATCAGCAAAAATTAGCGCTTGCGCCTTGGTTAAATATTGCCGCTTCTGGGTAGTCCCTACTAAATCAGACACTTGGGCGGATTTCTTAGAATGGCTGAGAACAAAATTTAATAGAATTTTGCCAAATTTGGTTGAAAAGCGACTCGTTTCCCCTCAACCACTTCTAGCTGCAATATTATTTAAATTGCCCTGTATGACAGCCTCGCTAGCTTTGCTCCAAAGTAGAGGAAGCTAGCAAGCGAAAGAGATAGAGGGCTAAATCAGCCAAGGTAACTCTTGGTTGTGCATCATGCAATCATCTCGGCTCAATACAGCCCTAATCGTGAACAGTGCCATCAGGCATAATAGCGCCGCTTAGTTTTGCTCCATCCAGTGCGGCTCCAGTGAGGTTAGCTCCCTTCAAGTTGGCTTCTTCTAGATTGGTACCACCTAGATCCGCTCCGCGAAGGTCTGCTGAAGTTAAGTTTGCGCCACTAAAATTAGAAAAACATAGCCAAGTCCCGCAGAGATTAGCGCCAGTCAAGTTGACTCCACTCATATTTAATTTCTGAAGGTCCTGCCCAGCTAAATTTACTCCACTTAGATTTGTACCGCTAAGTCTTGTCTTTTCACTAAACACTGCCTTCCTCAAATCACTTCCACTGAGGTCGGCGGCAGCTAGGTTTGTTCCCTTTAAGGAAGTGTGCATAAGGTTCACACCTCTTAAATCTGCCGCACTAAGGTTTGTATAATCCAAGTTGGATTGACTTAAATTCGCTCCATTCAGGTTTGCTTGGATTAAGGCAGCACCATTTAAATTAGTCCCAACTAGGTTGGCTCTACTTAAGTTGGCTCCACTTAATTCTGCACTCATTAGATTACTACCAGCTAGGTTCTTATTTGGCAGCGACACGTTATGAGTAATCAAATAAGCACCAGCTTTAATCGGGTCAAAACCATCTGGGAAGACAGTGTTTGTGTTGTAGAGCGCTTCTTGCAGCTTGACATTCTGGAGATTTGCTCCTTCAAGATTTGCCCCTAACAAATTGGCATGACTGAGATTAGCATGACTTAGATCCATGTTCATTAGTCTTGCTGCTCTTAAATCTGCCCCACTTAAGTTAGTCGCAGTCAGGTTAGCTCCACTCAGGTTTGTGTATGATGACAGACTAGCTCGGCTGAGATTTGCTCCACTCAGGTTAGCTCCACTTAGGTTTGTCCCATTATGCAACTTGGCTCCGCTTAAGTTAGTTCTTCTTAGCTTTGCCCTGCTTAAATTGGTTTGGTAGAGATTTGACTGAGAAATGTTGGCATTGTCTAGGTTTGCTGCTGCTAATTCTGCATTAGTTAAGTTCGCTTTACTAAGATTTGCTCCCTTAAGATTTGCTTTATTTAACTTCGCCCGATTAAGGTCAGCACAATTGAGATTGGCTCCACTCAAGTTAATCCCAGCAAAATCCCGTTCTTTATTGTTATATCGCCTCAAAAATTCTTCAGTATTGACTAATGTTTCCTGACTATCTTCATCTGAATCATCAGTATCTCTATCAGTTTCCCGACCATCAGGATTCACCAAAATAGTATCAGGCTGCTTGCCTATATCTTGCGCGTCTAGTGGAGCTTCCACATCTGCAAGAGCCACCAAACTTGCTGTAATACTTTCATCCATAGCCTGTGCAGAATACACCTTTGCACCATCAAAGCGATTAATTAAGCCCTGGATAATGTGAATATCTGTCGTGCAGATTCCGACTTCCCGTTCAGCATTAGAGGCGCTCGATGTCAGCAGATTATGACTGCCCAACATAGCAAAGGCAGAATCGCATACTAAGAACTTTTCATGAGTTCCTAACAGCTTGAGGCGGAACAAGCCAGGATAATCCTGTTCCATCTGTCTTAAGTCTGGAAGGGCATTGTACCGCCAGCCGATACCTATGCGACTGCGATCGCTCAAATGTCCCCAACCAATTTCAATCCGACAGCTACGGTCGAGGCAATCCCTAAACCTCTGTATCAAATCAGCGTCAATGCTATTGCGGTTGAGCCAAGGGCAAACAATAATTAGCCGCTCTTGGGCTTGCTCTAGTGCTTCCAGCAGTACGGCTCGGCTACCCGCTCTGTCAAACACTAGCTGATATTGACTCAATTGTACTTGTGTTGATTGTTGCTGGCTCTCCTGTTTCGAGCCGTCAACCACTTCCACTGGTACTAAGGATGGAGCTAAAGAGTTATCAAGTTGCTGATGTAGCTGGGCTAAAGTAACCTTGAGCGCGGCTAGCTGTTCTAGTTCAGGTCTATTGTTGAATTGTGAGCTTAACCGATCTAATTGGTGCTTCGTTGTATTGATGTATTTAGCTAGAACTTGTTGCTGCCGTTCTAACTGTTCAATTTTAGAAACAAGGGAATCACGCTCTAGGTTAGACATATTCTCGCGCTTGACTGTGCCAAGCCTTATCTATAAGAGATGGTAGTTTGAGGTAGTGGCTTCTCTATGCTGGCAGTAGGCATAACAAATAGGGTTTAGAGACGATAAAGACTTGCATGAAGAGTTGGCGATCGCGCATAGATGGGGTAGTGAGACGGAAGCACACGCTAGGGGCAAAGTAACCAAATCAAGTGCCGAATCTTGGTTTGGAGTCAGAAATTCCACCTGTTTGAGCCAAAAACTGCGCCCTTTGCACTCGCCTCTAACTCCAACTTTTTGAGAAAAAACGCCGACTCAGCTTCAAATCAGAACATTTGATGGATAGTGTAAGATCGCATTTGATTAAATGTAGGTAATGACAATGATTCTAGCCTTGGAGTTACTTACAAAAGACACAGTTCATTTGGTAGCATGACTGGCGATCTAACCCAACCAAGCGCTCGACTATTTCAAGAAATCCATCAACTTATTGATGCTGCAAAACAACGCGCCGCCGTTGCTATCAATGCAGAAATCACCCTAGTGTATTGGCAAGTCGGCAAACGCATCCAAACCGAAGTCCTACACGGTCAACGCGCCGAATATGGCAAACAAATCATTATTTCTTTATCCACACAGTTAACTCAAACCTATGGCAAGGGCTGGGGTGCAAGACAACTGCGTCATTGCCTCCACTTTGCCGCGACTTTTCCTGACATTGAGATTGTGAACACACTGTGTTCCAAATTGAGTTGGTCGCACCTGCGAATTTTAACAGGTATAGACGACCCCCTAAAACGAGAGTTTTACATTGAAATCGCCCAACTCGAACAATGGAGCGTCCGCCAACTACAAGAACGTATCAACTCCATGCTATTCGAGCGCACCGCCCTATCACGTAAACCCGAAGAAACCATCCGCCACGATTTGGACTGGCTGCGCCAAACTCAACAGGTATCACCCGATTTTTTGCTCAAAGACCCCTATGTGCGACGTGAAAGTCGCCCGTTTCGAGTGAGAGGGCAACCTCTCCAGAGACTCCTTCTCTCTGTCCTCACGTAACAGAGTCTCCGACTCCGCCTACGGTGGTAGTAAGCAATGACCCCACTGGAATGCAAGGCACGAAAGCGGACACTACAGAAAGCCTCCTTCTGTAGAGACTGCAAGAGGAAGACCCGGACAGGTTAGCG
Organism: Gloeocapsopsis sp. IPPAS B-1203; assembly: GCF_002749975.1. Taxonomy (NCBI): domain Bacteria; kingdom Bacillati; phylum Cyanobacteriota; class Cyanophyceae; order Chroococcidiopsidales; family Chroococcidiopsidaceae; genus Gloeocapsopsis; species Gloeocapsopsis sp. IPPAS B-1203. The sequence continues at coordinate 128,114 of NZ_PEIG01000009.1, forward strand.
CAAGCGAATCACTGTAAGCTTCGTAATACTTGTAGAGAGTGAAATCAGGCTGAGACACTCTAACCAAAAGGTACGTGGGCGGTTATCAGGTTGTATGGGACTGATAACGAAGGACACAAGCCCCACCGGAGTAGTAGGTGGAACCTTGCTGGGTCGCATCTCGAACGGACGGAACACGGTAAGCCCGATAGATTCTCCAACGACGGTCGATAGCTGGAGTAGGCTAACCGCAAGGAAAGCGGAATTATCTAGCGGGTAAAGGATGCTGGAGAAAGCGAATGCTTGGGGTAATGCTCAGGATAGGGGTTCAAGCTTTGCCCTACTGCGAAAGCGGGCAAACTTCCAGCGAGTCTTCCACGGTAAACCCAATGTAACGGAACCGAACCAACGTGAAAGATAGCGTCAGCAATGACATCGGAGCGAAGGAACCTCAACTGAGATGGGCAACTATTAATTGGCAACTCGCTCAGAAACGGGTCAGGAACCTGAGACAAAGAATATATCGTGCGACCCAACAGCAGCGGTGGAATCAGGTGAGAAGCCTGATGAAGCTGATGCTTCGCAGTCAAGCCAACTTGCTACTGTCGATTAAACGAGTCACCCAAATCAACCCCGGCAAACGGACGGCAGGCATTGACGGTCTGACGTTTCGTAGCACCGAGGAACGGGAGTGGCTGTGGCAACAGATGCAGGCGTATACACCTTGGGTAGCTAAACCTGCCCGACGGGTGTATATTCCCAAAGCTAACGGGAAACAGCGTCCCTTGGGAATCCCCACAGTCCAAGACCGAGTGTTACAGGCAGTTGTGAAGAATGCCCTAGAACCAAGCTGGGAGGCTCGCTTTGAGACAAACAGCTTTGGCTTTCGACCCGGCAGAAGTGTCCATGATGCCATTACCCAGTGCCATAGTCGGCTGCGGAAAGGGCATGACTTATGGGTACTCGATGCGGATATCAAAGGCGCGTTCGACCACATCAGTCATGATTATGTCCTCAATGCCATTGGAGAAATTCCAGGTAGAGCCTTAATCAAGCAATGGCTGAAAGCAGGGTATGTCGAGTCCAACACCTTCCACGAAACTCCTAGCGGTGTGCCGCAAGGTGGAGTAATCTCGCCCTTACTGGCGAATATTGCATTAGACGGTCTAGGAGCAATGCTGTCCAATTACCACAAGGTAAAAGCGGGGGTACTCTCACCTAACGCTAAACGAAAAGGGACATTTAAGCACAAGCTCCAGCGGTACGGCTATATCCGCTATGCAGACGACTTTGTCGTCACGGCTGAAACGCAGGAAGACATCAGCGCCATTCTTCCGACCATTCGAGAATGGTTGAAAGACAGAGGACTCGAACTCAATGAAGAGAAAACCCAAATTGTTCAAGTGAGCAAGGGGTTTGATTTTCTGGGCTTTACGATTCGCCAGTTCAACGGACACTGCATTATCCGCCCCCAAAAGGACAAGGTTTTAGCGTTCCTCAACGACATCAGAACGTGGCTGAAACGTCACAAAGACATCAAACAAGTGGATGTTATTCGATACCTAAATCCAAAACTTAAAGGGTGGTGCAACTACTACCGATACGTGGCTAGCAAGCGGGTGTTCAGCTATGTGGAATACCAAATCTGGAAAGCACTCTGGAAATGGGCATGTAGACGACACCGCAACAAAGGCAAACGATAGATTGCAAAGAAGTACTTCAAGACTATTAATGGTCAAAGCTGGATCTTTGCAACGACAGCTCAGGAGCGGGACGGGAAGGAGCATACCTTTGCCCTCACCCAAGTCTATGACACTCCGATTACTCGCCACATCCGGGTTAAAGGCACGTTCTCCCCGGATGACCCCACTCTCTCGGATTACTGGCGAAAACGCCAAACTGGGATGGGAAGGGTACTGCTAGCACCAGGCTCAAAGCTTTATTACATTGCTCAGAGTCAGCGGTGGAAATGCGAAGTGTGCAGTGAACATCTGTTTAATGGCGAAGTGCTGCAAACGCACCACAAACAGCCTGTTAAAGATGGAGGTGGAGAGGGATTGCTCAATTTAGAGCTAATTCACAAATCCTGCCATAATCACAGACACGTGCATGGGCGAAGGCTTGAGCCGGATGATGGATGAACTGTCAAGTCCGGTTCTTTGGGGGGAGGGATGCGGCGACGTATGCCCTCCTACCCGACATCTTGGATTTTCTGGATTTAAGAGATCGCTATCTCGAAAAAGACCTCGAAGATGCCATCTTGCGGGAAATCGAGCAATTCATGCTAGAACTCGGTGCGGGTTTTACCTTTGTCGCGCGTCAAAAACGCCTGCAAATCGACAACGACGACTTTTATATCGACTTATTGTTTTATAACCGTAAACTCAAACGCCTCGTAGCGATTGACCTCAAATTAGGCGGCTTCCAGGCTGAATATAAAGGTCAAATGGAGCTTTACCTGCGTTGGCTTGCCAAATACGAGCAAGAAAGCGATGAACAGCCGCCACTGGGAATTATTTTATGTGCAGGTAAAAAGCAAGAGATGATTGAATTGCTAGAGCTAGATTCTAGCGGCATCCATGTCGCCGAGTACCTGACGGTATTACCGCCCAAAGAATTACTGCAAGCAAAACTCACTGAAGCGATCGCCATCGCCCGCCGCCGACTGCCATACCCCCAAGACAACCCATCGTGAACGAAGCGCTCGCGCCGAATCAATTACTAGGCGTTTGAGTAGCAAGTGTGACAAAAACCACGCTAAGGACTTTTAGCTAAGTTAACGCAAGCAGTGGGGTTTCAGCCTTCGAGAGCGCACTTGAAATTTTTAGATCGCCTGTACGATTAATAATTGTTTACTTAGTAAAGCCCCTGCTATGAGACAGTTTCAGGCTTAACGTTGTTTTATTCTCCGTTGCTACTCAAACCCCTACTACTGGGCAACCAATACAGGCAATCCAGCTAGCTGACGAAGCTTATTAAGTTGTGCTTGTCGATATGTAGATTGAGCAGTAAACAAAATAGCATTACCAAAAGGAGCTTGAAAAAATACTTCAAACTTGGCGCTCTTGTCTCGATAAGAAAGCGAACCAACTTGAGCGCGTCCAAAGGTATGACGACTGTTCTGCACAATTAACGTGTAAATTGACTGATTACTTTGAGATGCTGGGTGAATAATTGCGCCAAGCCCCCGACTCTCCAAATCAGAGGTAGTTACAGTAAATTTTGATTCATCTGAATGAATATAGCTAGCTAGAACCCTTTGCAAACCCCAAGTATCAGCAGTGTCAGAAACCGCGATCGCACTTGTTGCTGGCTCAATATCTACGCCTGTAGCAACAGACGTAATTACAGTATCTTTAGCAACTACGATATAGTTAGCTCCAAAGTGCAACCAAGCACCTTTGCGGATGTAAACTTCGCCCTCCGCAGGAGCAGTTACAGTTAGACTAGCAACTTCATCATCAACCGCGATCGCTGTGCTTGGGGTAAAGGTATAGACAAAAGGCTCGTTGCTGCAACCATATAGATCGCCAATATAAATACACGCCTTAACAGACATAGAATCAACCAAAAAACTTCGATTCTAGGTTAAATGCAAATAACAAGCCGGAGCAGGGTAATTAACGCTTCCTCACCCCAAAGCTTCGCGCGCTAGAGCTAGTTGCCATTCTTCAAATGAGTGCAACTAGATTTAGTTTTGAGCAAGCTTCTGGCTTGATAGAGGTAGGCAGCCATCGCATACCAGCCTACGAACATTTTTCCGATTGCTTCTTCAGTAAACTCTACATATTCAAGTTTTTCCAAGATTTCTGAAAATCGATTACTGGAGTAGAAAGAGTAGGAGCTATGCGGCAAATTGTTGACTAACAAATTCCATTGTCCGATAAAACTCAGCAATAAATTTATTGTTGAATAGACATTGCTATAATTATGTACATAAAAGCTGTACATAATTACTATGCTGAGTTCGGAGACTACATACACAGAAGCTCGCAACAATCTTGCTAGCCTGCTCGACCAGGTTGTTGATGATAAAGAAGTAATCGTCATTAAGCGTCGCGATCGCGGGAATGTTGCACTGATAGCAGAAGAAGAACTTTCCAGCCTTCTTGAGACAGCTTATCTGCTACGTTCGCCCAAGAATGCTGCTCGGCTATTAAGTGCTTTAGAACGTGCCAAAGCTCGTACAACAGAGCCAATGTCTGTTGACCAATTGTGCCAGGAGTTGGGGATTGTCAAGCAAGAAGAAGAGCAATAAGCCACCTAAAATCTCTCAAACAGAGGTACAGAAAACTACTGTTCGCGTCCCAGTATTTGAGGAAGAATTTAGGGAAGACCTCGGCTGGTGGTACAAACACGACGTTCAAAAGGCGTACAAGGTACTAGACCTAGTTCAGGCTATATTGCTTGACCCCTTTACTGGAATTGGGAAGCCAGAACCACTTAAGTACCTGGACGCTGATACCTGGTCGCGCCGCATTGACTTAGAGCATAGAGTTGTATATACAGTCACCCACGACCGAATAAATTTTCTTCAAGCTCGCTATCACTACGAGTAACCTGCAATCATTCATCAACATCTGTCAGTGCCTCATCCAGTAATAGGCGCACTTTGGTACTCATGGCAGCAGCCCCAAAATCTCCTCAAACAAACGTTGGTACTCCCTAGCAGACTCCGCTGCAAGTCGCCCAGGTAAATCCCAAACTGTTGTTCCTTGACGGTTGGCATCGGCGATCGCCCCCTTTATGCAGCCCAGTCTTTGCACAGCAATTCCGCCTGTTGCAGCACTGTAATTGTTGCCTTTTCTTGCTTGTCTGGGGGATAGTCGTATTTACGCAAAAGTCGTTTTACTGAAGTCCTCAGCTTGGCGCGGACGCTCTCTTTGACCGTCCAATCGATAGAGACGTTGCGACGGATAGTTTGGACTAATTCGCGGGCGATCGCCTGTAGCGTGTCATCCCCTAGTAACTGTACGGCGCTATCACTAACCTCTAGGGCATCGTAGAAGGCTAGTTCGTCTTCTGTTAATCCCAAATCTTCACCGCGTTTTTGGGCAGCGCGGATCTCTTTAGCAAGGTCGATCAGTTCTGAGATTACTTGGGCTGCTTCAATTGAGCGATTTTGATATTGCCGAATGGTTTGCTCCAGCATTTGAGAAAAGGAACGAGATTGGACTAAGTTTTTGCGCGAGCGAGTTTTGATTTCATCGTTGAGGAGTTTTTTCAGTAGCTCTAGGGCAAGGTTGCGGTGAGGAATGCCGCGTACTTCTTCTAGAAACTCATCTGAGAGGATAGAGATATCGGGGTTTTTCAGTCCAGCAGAGGCGAAAATGTCTACCACTTCATCGGAGACGACAGCTTTAGATACAATCTGTCGAATTGCAGTATCTATATCCTCCTGACTCTTACCGCCTACAACAGTATGTTTTGCAAATGCTGCTTTGAGTGCTTGAAAAAATCCCACCTCGTCGCGAATCTCTAGGGCTGATTCATGGGGAACTACTAAGGCAAAGGCTTTCGCTAGATCGGTAACGGCTTTAATAAATCGCTGCTGCCCATCCGATCGCTCTAGGATGTGATTTAGTGCTGCGGGCATGACAGACAAACGCTCTGTGGGAGTGCCATTGAAGAATAGAGAATAATCGAAACCGTGAAATAGATCCGTGACGATTTCGTACTTCTCCTGCATGATGGCGATCGCCGCTTCTTGAGGAATGCCTGTCTGTCCGCGATCGCCTTCGGTGTATGCTGCTAATGCTTGCTTGAGTTGGTCGGCAATACCTAAATAATCGACGACTAAACCACCAGGTTTATCTTTAAAGACGCGGTTCACTCTAGCGATCGCTTGCATCAATCCGTGTCCCTGCATTGGCTTGTCTACATACATCGTATGCAAGCAAGGGGCATCAAAACCTGTCAGCCACATATCCCGCACGATGACTAGCTTAAATGGATCGTTGGGATCTTTAAATCGTTTGGCAAGTTCTTTGCGTTTGGGCTTATTGCGGATATGCTGCTGCCACTGTGCGCCATCCGCAGCAGAGCCAGTCATCACGACTTTAATTGCCCCTTTATCGTCGTCGGCGTGCTGCCAATCGGGGCGTAACTTAACGATCGCATTGTACAAGTCTACGCAAATCCGGCGGCTCATGCAGACAATCATTGCCTTACCGTCCATAATCTCTTGGCGGCGCTCGAAATGCTCTACAAGGTCTTTGGCAACTAGGGTAAGGCGTTTTTCTGCTCCCACCAAAGCTTCTAATCGCGCCCACCTGCTTTTTAATTTCTCTTTTGCTGTTAGCTCCTCGCCTTCAGTGATTTCTTCAAATTGAGTATCGATTGTGGGTTTCTCTGATTCTTGGAGTTCCAGTTTGGCGAGTCGTCCTTCGTAGAAAATGCGGACGGTTGCCCCATCTTCTACAGCGCGTTGGATGTCGTAGATGTCGATGTAGTCGCCAAAGACGGCAAGAGTGTTTTTATCTGTAGATTCGACGGGAGTACCAGTAAAACCAATAAATGAGGCATTCGGCAAGGCATCGCGGAGATATTTGGCAAAACCGTAGGAGGTGTAAGCGCGATCGCCTGCTGATTCTGGTAGGGAATCGCTATAAAGTTGATAAGGATTGGATGCTTCAGCCGCCAACAAAGAAGTTTGAGGTTTTAGGGGGTAAACTTTTCCTTTCTGCTTGGTAGGTTTAACGACTACTTTAGCTTTTAACCCGTACTGCGAACGGTGGGCTTCATCAGCAATAAAAACGATGTTGCGGCGATCGCTTAGTTGGGGATACTTTTCGTTTTCGGTACTGAATTTCTGAATTGTTGCAAATACAACACCTCCTGATGCGACACTCAGCAGTTCTTGCAAATGTTCTCGGTTTTCGGCTTGGACTGGGTTTTGACGCAATAAATCGGCGCAAGCAGCAAAGGTACTAAATAGCTGATCGTCTAAGTCGTTGCGATCGGTCAGAATTACTAGAGTAGGATTTGCCATTGCCGGATGTTGGATCATCTTTCCGGCGTAGAATGCCATTGTTAAACTCTTGCCACTGCCTTGAGTGTGCCAGACTACACCAACGCGCCGATCGCCTTGGGGTGAAGCTGCTTCTACAGTACGAGCGATCGCAGTATTGACGGCGTGGAATTGGTGATACCCAGCCATTTTTTTGATAATGCGATCGCCGTCTACTTCAAATACGATGAAGTGTCGCAGCAAGTCCAAAAATCGTGATTTGGCAAAGATACCTTTGATTAAAACTTCCAGTTCTGGAGTATTGTTGGTAGCGATTTCATTTCCGGCGATCGTCCGCCAAGGCATAAATCGTTCCCAGTCAGCAGTTAACGTGCCAACTCTAGCGGTGAGTCCGTCGGAGATAACTAAAACTTCATTGTAGGGAAACAGACAGGGGATATCTTGTTTGTAAGTTTGCAGTTGGTTAAATGCTCCCTTGATTGTGGCGTTTTCTTCTGCTGGGTTTTTTAGTTCAATAACTGCCAAGGGTAAGCCGTTGATAAAAACCACAACATCAGGGCGGCGATTTTTTCTGTCTTCGATGACAGTAAATTGGTTAGCTGCTAACCAATCGTTGTTGTCGCTGCTATCAAAGTCGATTAACTTCACCTGGTCGTGTACGATCCGGTTGTCGGCGTAGTATTCTACAGGCACGCCATCGATCAGTAATTTATGGAAGCGGCGGTTATTTTCAAACAAGCTGGGTGAATCTAAACCTACACTTACAACTTTGCGGAGCGCTTCTTCTAAGGCATCGACGGGAATGGTAGGGTTGATTTGTGCTAGGGCTGAACTGAGGCGATCTACTAATATTACATCTGCGAAGGTTTGTCGCTCGGCGTTTGGTTCATTGGGAGCAATATCTAGAGCAGAAAGAGTAGTGTAATCTAATCCTTCAAACCATTCCAGGGTCGCAGCTTCAACAATCGATTCGGTTACACCGCTCATCTAACTATCTCCAGTATTTTGTGTGCGGTTTCACTTATGGGACTGCTGAAGGTGAAGGCTGCGAACTATTACCCATGTTTTGTTGGGGCTGCATGGGCGCATTTAGTTGTCGCGATATTGCTAGAACGTTTTTACAAAAGTCCTGAGCGTTTTCGGTCTTTTTATAAAACAGAATTAGGTTTGAACAATTAGTATGAACAACAATCCAATTTCGTTTGTAGACAAAAAAGGCAACTATGAAAGCAATGCCAATTATGTAGATTAAGGTGAATATTCCTAGAGTTAGTAACCACCACATTCGACCTTCAACCAGTTCTCCTGAGTCGATATTTTGAATGCGAGTGTAAATTACTTTTTTCTCTAACTGGTAGGCAGATGTAGCATTAGATTGCAGTACATCGCCAACAATTTTCATAGTTGTCTTGCCGCTAGCTGGAATCGCAACATTTCCCCAAACTTGACCTGGATTACCGCTAATTTCTGTAATTGTTCTAGTGCTGTTTAATTGATTACTTCTCATGGTTTTGTTAATTTCAAATTAATTGATAAATTTAAGATCGAAGTTAATGTTGGCAAAACTCGTCACAGCTAGAGCGGTTCGCTAGGAATAGTTGTAGCGATCGCACTATCAAGGCTCAGTTGCTTAACGCGATGAGAAAAGACTTTGTAGAGCCGATCTAACTTCTCTACCAGCCATTGATGTTGTTCTGCCCATTTGTCTTTTGCATTCAAATTGGCTGCACGGCGTAAGTAAACTCGACAGCTTTTGACTTCCAGGTTGTTGTACCAAGTCAAAGGTTCGCCAAATTCCGCTTCAATTTCGGTTTTCTGCGACTCTAATAAAGCAAAGAAGGCTTTAGCTTCTCTTGAAATGACAACTTCAGCCCGAATCTCATTGTTGGCGTAGGATTGAGTTTCAGAATCTACAGCAGAGGCAACTATGGCAACTGCACATAAACCAAAGCCACTCCGCCCTAGTGCTATATTCATCCAGTGTTGGTATAGGGGTCTTGTTGGCTTAATTAAGGTAGCGTGAGTCAAAGCAAAATCTTGGAATGCTGCCCAATATTCATACTGAAGTTGTCTAGTTTTACTAGGATTAGATGTTTGGAGAATTTTAGTTACGCCTGTGATGCGCTTACTCCAATCGTTTGGCTGACAAACTATGTTGAACTTAGGAGCGATCGCGGAGTCGCCAATTTGCCAAAGTTCTATTTCCAACCCAAAGAAGTTAAATTCCTCATCAGTGATTTCATTCAACCAATCGAGTGCAGCACGGTGTTCTTCAGTGAATCGCTTGGCAACCCAAACAATCGTTACCGCATTCAAGCCAGCAGCATAAGTAAGCAGTTGTCCTAAATGGATATGGTCGGTACGCTCAAGTTGGTTTTCTATTAATACCCAATGGTCGGTAGCTGTGTCTTTGCACAGAATGTCAGCCCGAAAGAGTCCAACTCCTTTTTCTTGGGCTTCTACTTCTAGTTCAATGGCGATCGTGTCGCCTAAAATCTGGATGTTTTCTGTCAAAGCTAGCCAAGGCGTAAAATCTATATCTTCCCGTTCCCAGTAAGTGCGAGGATCGACTTTTTCGAGTCGTCCTAGAAGCGGCTTGTTTGTAAGAGGCATTAGGCGACATCCTCCAGAATATTTTCTGCTTCCTTCACCCGAATTTCGCCTGACATTAGTTTGGGTAGGAGGGTATCGCGGATATCGGCGAGAGTTAAAGATTCTTGTTCGTTTGACTCAATCTGAGCATCAATGGAATGGGCTAAATAATTAAACTTTTCAATAATTCCGGCAACTGGAACAATCAGTTTGAAACAGTAAATGTCATCTTTGCAAACAGAACCAAAAACAGTCCCTTCCGCCTCAAACTTCTCCCACTGCGACTGCGTAGCCTTAAGAAAGTAGTACAAAAAACTACCATGATTAGCTTTAAGACGAAGAGCAGCCAGCCCACGTCCTATGGTACAGCGTTCAACTGCAATGTTTAAGTTGCCCACCGGAGCGCGAACGCTGAAAAGAACATCAGCTTTTTCTGCATAGCGTTTGGGCGCATTACAATAAACGCGACGAGTTGGGAACCTGAAACCAAAATCACGAACACCTTGATAAAAGGGTAGCCCATCCCCTAGTTCGTTATATGTTTCGCCAGGTGGAGACTGCCCCATGACAATATGAGCAATTTCTCCAAATTCGCCCATCCTCCACCCCTTCGGAATTTCCCCTAGTGGTGAATCTTCAAACGAATCAGGGAAAAGGGCAGCAGTCGCAGCATCCATATTTACTGGCTGTCGTCCCTCCATCTTGGCGCGAACAGGATCGAAGTCTGTAAACCAGGATTTGAAGATTGCCTGGGCGATCGCCTCTAAATTCCGGTTCATCTGCTGGTTTAGCTCGATTTTGTCGTCAAGAGTACCGAGGATATGAGCGATCGCTTTTTGTTCTGGGAGAGGGGGAACTGGAACTTTAATGTTCTTAACTATTGAGCCAGAAATTTCTTTGAACGTACTGCCATTAGCATGACGTTCTAAAAGGTCTACATTTGCTTTTAGGAAGTAATAATAAAACTCTGGTACATACCCTTCTTTGAAAACTAAGCTTTTGAAACCTTGATTAGTGGTGACAGGATTTTTGGCAATCGCAACATATCCAATAGGTGCGCGACTAGAAAGCAGTACCGTATTTATAGGTAATAGTCTTGCCGAAGAACGTTGCAAACCAGCCGATGTGATGTTGCGCTCGCCCCGTGAAATGTACTTTTCTTGATGTGCCGATAAATCTTTGGGAGTGATCCAAGGAATATTCCCTTCCCAAAATTCAGGATTACTTGTATCTGGTGTTCCACCACCAACCACATCTGCAATCTCGCCTATAGGCTTTTCTTCCCAGCTAAAACCCATGCCCTAACCCCCATAGATTCTCTCGAATCTTCTGCTCCAAACGTGCTGACTCCTGAAACTGCTCCTCCAACTTCGCCGCCAGCAGCCGCACCTTCTCCTCAAATACCTCGCCGTCATCTTCGACTTCCTCCGCTCCCACATATCGCCCTGGAGTAAGCACATAACCGTGAGCGGCAATTTCATCAAGCTTTGCACTCTTACAAAAACCAGGAATATCTGCGTACTCACCCGCGCCCTTATCTCCCCGCCAAGCGTTGTAAGTTTGGGCAATCTTGGCGATGTCTTCCTCTGTCAATTCCCGATGTACTCGGTCAAGCAGTACCCCCATTTTTCGCGCATCAACAAACAGCGTTTCTCCTTTGCGATCGCGATATTTACTGTTTCTCTTATTCCGTGCCAAAAACCAAAGGCAAGCAGGAATTGCTGTGTTGTAAAATAAATTCCCTGGCAACGCCACCATGCAATCAACTAAATCCGCTTGAGCGATCGCTTTACGGATCTCGCCTTCCCCTGAAGAATTAGAACTCATCGATCCATTCGCCAACACAAAAGCCGCAATACCATTGGGGGCTAAGTGGTGGATCATGTGCTGCACCCAGGCATAGTTCGCATTACCTACAGGTGGAGTATTGTATTTCCAGCGCCCGTCTTCCAACAGGCGATCGCCTCCCCAATCACTCATATTGAATGGGGGATTAGCCATAATAAAATCAGCCTTCAAATCCTTGTGCAAGTCGTTATGGAAACTATCGGCATTTTGGGAACCGAGATTGCCATCAATCCCTCGAATCGCCAAATTCATCTTGCATAGCTTCCATGTTGTCGGGTTCGACTCTTGCCCGTAAATCGCCAAGTTGCCAATCCGTCCGCCATGCGCCTGCACGAACTTTTCCGACTGCACGAACATCCCACCCGAACCGCAGCACGGATCGTAAACGCGCCCCTTATAAGGCTCAATCATTTCTGTCATCAGTGAGACGACACAACGGGGAGTGTAAAACTGTCCGCCTCGCTTACCTTCAGCACTGGCAAACTGACCTAAGAAATATTCGTAAACCCCGCCGAGTATATCTTTTGTGCGACTTGCACTATCTCCTAGCCCAATCGTGCCAATTAAATCGATTAACTCTCCCAATAGTTGCTTATCAAGTGCAGGACGGGCATAGTCTTTGGGTAGTACGCCTTTGAGCGATGGATTCTCCTTTTCGATTTCCACCATCGCGTCGTCGATTAACTTCCCAATAGTGGGCTGTTTGGCATTATTTTGTAAGTGCGACCAACGCGCCACAGCAGGAACCCAAAAAATATTATCAGCCGTGTATTCGTCGCGATCTTCAGGATCGGCTAAGGGATCGGCAGCTATTTTTTCGTATTGTTCCGCAAAGGCATCCGATATGTACTTGAGGAAAATTAGACCAAGGGCAACGTGCTTATACTCCCCTGCGTCCATGTGACCGCGCAATTTATCCGCCGCCGCCCACAATTTCTCCTTAAAACCTAACCCTACCGTGCTTTTACTCAGCTTTGGCTCTGTACTCTTCTTGCCCACGCGATTTGCTACACTCCGCCACATCCTAGGAGGGCATCAAAAATAGCTTGCGCGATCGCCTATTTGATGCCATAATATTTTATGGTTCGAGTATAAAAACCGAAGACAGGCAGCGCCCCAGAGTATCTAACGATATTTATATCTGTGTAAAAAAATAAATCCGCAGATTCACAGTTACGATTGCTTGGCGCTTGATGTTAATCAATAAAGAGACAAAGAAACAATAGTTGAATCTGACAAGTAGCTGGGCGAACGCACTTTATCCAACTATCTTTCCAGAGCGATCGCTTACAATCTTTACCAATCGGTGAATTCTAATTGGGCGCATTTGTCGTTGCTAATCAAGCAATCAAGGGCGATGACCTCGCAACGAATGCAACTGTCTTCGATGATTGCCCAGCTTGCGGCGAAGAAGTGAAGGATCAAATAATTTAGCTCGGTTTTCGGCTTCGTTCATCTCGATTTGTGTTAAAACACTTTTCTGTGCTTTTCATAAGGGTTTGAGGATTTTGGAGTGACCAATATCGGTTTGCGTTAAAACACTTTTCTGTGCTTTTCATAAGGGTTTGAGGATTTTGGAGTGACCAATATCGGTTTGCGTTAAAACACTTTTTTGTTGGTTTTACAGGGGCTTGAGGATTTTGGAGTGACCAATATCGGTTTGCGTTAAAACACTTTTATGCCCAAAAAGGGAGATAGCGAGCATAGCGGGTAGAGGTTGATTCGGATTCGTCAGCCTTGATCAAGCCAGCTTCTTTGGTAGCTCTTATAATCAGAGAAACGGTTGCTACTTGTGAGTCACTTAGACGGGGTAATGTTCTAAACTTGTTGGTCGGCTCTAAATCACTAAACCAAATTCCTCACGATTAATGAACAGTCCAATGACGATATTGTGCATCTGTTCAGATTTAGAAAAGCAAATCGTTTTACGAGCGAGCCGTTTAATTCGAGTGCGTAGAGTTAAATGTTTGCGTTCAATGTTCTGAGTATTACGCTTGCCAATCATGTGAATAGCAGTATCGAGATGACGTTCATAAGCACCCCAACCATCACTATAAAAATGGGTAATTTCAAACGGTTCTAACAAGGCTTTCAACTTCACAAACGCTTCGTCGTGACGTGGCGCTAGTACATATGCCAACACGACACCACTATTGTGGTCAATTGCATGCCAAAGCCATCTTTGTTGCTGCTTCGATTGCACAAAACTCCACATGGAGATCGAGTTCGGCTTCAGGTTCCACCCGGCAAATCTCAATTGCGCTCTGGCTTAGGTTGAGTTGGGCAAGACGTGCTTCATTCACTGCTTTGAGGTGTCGATGCTTTTTTTTAATTCCTCAATCACAGTTGTCGGACTGATTTTCAAGACTCGTGCAGTATCCCTAATCCCACTGCCATTGATTGCCAGATCACTGATTTGTGCCTTGACTTGAGGTAAGTAACCTTGGTAAGCATAGTCCCGAACAAAGGTGCGGCGATCGCAGTTGGGATTTTGGCAAAGGTAGCGCTTCCCATCAGGTGTCTTACCGTGCTTGATGACTGCAATTGCATCATTACAGCCTGGACAATGAATCGGTTCCAGAACCATCGTTGAGTGTTTCGTGGTTGATGCTTCGATTCAAACACGAAACACTCAAAAACAACAAGTCTAGAACATTACCATATGTTGTGTAGGAAGGGTTTTTAGTCAATCGGAGCGGCGGGATTCGAACCCACGACCTCCACTACCCCAAAGTGGCGCGCTACCAAGCTGCGCTACGCCCCGTCAAGAATATTAATGTTAGCACAGTTGAGCAATAATTAAAAGATTTAGGTAATCGGTAATGGGTAATCGGTAATTGGTAATTGGTAATGGGAACTGTGGATAATATTCTTTTCAATTACCCATGACCAGTTACCAGTTACCAAATTAGAAAACCTGAATCATTTGGACTGCTTGAATTAAACTAGGAACAGCTTGAGGTGTCCAACTGCCTTCTACCCCTCGTCCTGTATGCAGAATAAAGCGTAAACTGTAAGCATGAGGATAGCCTGTTACTTCCATCCACAGTAAATCACTCTCAGCTTCACAACTAATCTTTTCTTCGTCCATTAGTTCATGTGCAATTTGAGCGATTGATTCTGCTAACTGTAGTGATAATCGACAAAAATCATTAAATTCAGCAGATGTCAGTTCAATTGCCCAGTCATCTGTACCAACTAAAGCTTGATATTGTGTAGCACTAGGGTTCCAACCAACGCGCCAATCAGTCCCACTTTTGACAACACGCTCCATATAACTTGATTATGGCATTAGTAGTCTTGCGCCTCCTGGCTGGGGCGGTAGTTCTTGTTGTGTCTCAGGGCTTGATGTTGCAGGAGTTGCTGTAGCCGAATCGCCACTAAAAACATTCACAAGCGCTTGCACTAGTGCATTTCGTTGATCGCGGTTGAGGCGTTCAATTGCAGTGCGATCGCCTGCTAGGGGATTTTGTCGCAATGTATCGTTTCCTGGATAACTTTCTTCCTGAATCCATTCGTTTGCACCGAGATAATCAGCCAAAGTCAACTTCCAATCGAGTCGATAGTTTGGCGGACGTCCTTTGACGTAAGTATGGTAGCTAATTAAGCGCCATACCAACGTGTTTTCTGGAGCGACTTTTCCAGTTTGTCGGCTAATGTACTGGTTTTCTAGTGGTAAGTCGGGTAGCTGTTGATAAACTTGTTGCCAAACATCACTTATACGGACACTTTGAGCGATCGCTGGTTGTTGCAATGCAAGTTGATTTGCGTTGTGTTGTCCTGAACCTAAAACGATTAGACACACAACTCCAAGTGCAGTGATGAATATTAGCGATCGCTTGCGTTTCACAGCTTACTCATTACTCCCCAATAATTTCTGGTTGAGTTAACTCATCAGACATTTCAATAATTGCCCGAATGACTGGCTTCATCATCGGATCGTCTATATTATCGAAATCTTCATAACGACGGCGCTTAGCACGGTTAGCTACTTGTACTGTGATCCGGTAACGATTTGAAGCTGCACCGATTAATTCTTCTGCCCGATGCATAATTTGAGTTTGGGTCGTCTCGAACTTAGAACGCTTGAGCATAGTATTTTGTGCTGGGGATCTCTCCTAGTTTATCAGCACGTTTAGAGTTACAGTCTCATCACTTTATACTACAACCTTTCTGTTGATAGATGCTAAGCAAACGTTTTCATTTTATTAATGAATTTTAACACTATCACGGTTGCAATCATGGCAGACATTATAGATACTGCAGTTAATGCCGGTACTTTCAACACTTTGGTAGAAGCGATCAAAGCTACAGACTTAGTTGATATTTTGAAAAGTCCTGGTCCTTATACTGTCTTTGCACCTACAGACGAAGCATTTAACAAGCTACCAGAAGGGGTATCGCTTGAAGCATTACTGCAAGAAAATCACAAGTTAAAGCGGATATTAACTTATCACGTTGCCTTTGGAGATGTGAGAGCTGAAGATTTAATGCAAATTGAGGAAGCCGAAACAGTTGAAGGCTCTGTAGTTGGAATCGAATCCTCTGGTGGAAAGATTAAAATTAATGATGCTAACGTTTTGCAATCTGATATTTTGGCAGACAACGGTGTGATTCATGTCATTGACGCAGTACTCGTACCAGGTTTAGTTGCTGCTGAGTAATACGAGTTGGGATGGCGGCTATTGTGTTCTAGTAAACAGCCGGAAATTGCAAATTTAGATACACTTTTGTGAGCAGATTGTAGATGAAATTTGCTCACTTTATCAAATTGACACTTTTAAAAGTCCTTCTTCTAGCAGTTGTAGTTGCAAGTTAATAAGAATTTTTACTATTAAACTATTTATCTGTTATGAAAATAAAATTAAAAATATTTACTTAAACTTAACTTAACTTAATTCCTCTTTACAAAATACAAGATTTCTTTACAATGGATTAAGGAAACAACTTTGGGTAAACATCATGGCACAAGCAGACCTAGATACCACCATTTCAGCTTTACAGGGTGGTTTAACCTCTATCCCTGCTGAAGCTGCTTTGGCTAACATTGAAAGCTGGGAAGCACAATTAAAAGACGCTGCACCTGAAATTGCTAGCGCTTTGGGTGAATTAAAAAGCCAATTATCTAGTGGTAATGCTTCTGGTATTGCGCAAGCTTTAAAGCAAGTTGGTAGCAAGACAGCTGAAGCTGCTGCAAGTGCTGGTGGAGAAGCTGGTACAAAAGCACAGCAGCTCGGTCAAATGTTAACCCAAGCTGGCAATTCTATTTCGTAAGCCTAAGAATCATCTCTAGATGTTGGGGTTTGGCATTGCCAAACCCTTTTCTATCTATACTGAGCTAAGCTCCACCAAGGATACACCCAGAGCGCTCAGGTAAGCTTAACTTGATCTGAATCGATTCACCTGCACTATGCCATTGAGCAATGCTATCTCCATATAAAACTTCGTTTGGTTGAGATTTCAAATCATGTGCGGGTACAGCTACACTTGCTGATGAAGTACCAGTATTAACAGCAACAACAACTTCTTCATCGTCCAAGATTCGTGCAAAAACATAAACAGCAGCATCTGCATAGAGAACTCGGTATGTTCCTACGCGTAACGCTGGATGAGCTTGTCGTAGTGCAATGAGTTGACGGTGGCATTCTAAAATGTCGCGTTCCCAGTGGGCTTCCAGAGGAAAACCACGACGAGAATCAGGATCTAAACCTCCAGGTAAGCCAACTTCATCGCCGTAATAGATACTAGGCGCACCAGGAAAAGTTAAAAGAAGTAGCGTTGCTAGTTTGACACTAGAAAGATCGCCATCAGCAATTGACATCAACCTTGCCGTATCGTGACTAGCAAGTAGATTTAACTGTGTCAGTTGAATTTCCCACGGGTATAGTTGCAAAAGTTGCTGCATTTTCTCTGCGTACTCAGGCGCAGATAGTGATGGATAAGCTTCGTATGAAGGACCTTTAACTTGTTGAGGAACAATGCGATCGCCTGCGGCAAAAGCGATCGTTGGTCCAGCGAATAAGTAATTCATCACGCCATCAAACTGCGTGCCATCGAGCCACTGACGCGAATCTCCCCAAACTTCGCCAACAATATAAGCTTCAGGGTTGAGTGCTTTAACGCGATCGCGAAACTCTTGCCAAAAACCAGGAGTTTTCACCTCAAACGGCACATCCAAACGCCAACCATCGATCCCAAATTTAATCCAATATTCCGCAATTTCCATAATGTACTCGCGCACTTCTGGGTTATCATGATTAAATTCTGGTAGCGCCCGAATTCCTGCCCAACAACCATAGTTTGCTGGAAAATTCTCATCATAAGGATATAAGGGCCAATCTTGGATTTTAAACCAATCGACCCAAGGGGAATGTTGACCATTCTCTAAGACATCGTGGAAAAAGAAAAAGCCGCGACTTGAATGGTTAAAGACTCCATCCAAAACAACTTTCATATTGCGATCGTGACAAGCATCTAACAGTTCTTTAAATGCGCTGTTTCCTCCTAATAAAGGATCGACTTGATAATAATCGTGCGTATGATAGCGATGGTTACTTGCTGATTGAAAGATGGGGGTGAAGTAAATGGCAGTAATCCCCAAATTCTGCAAGTAGTCTAGCTGTTCAGTCACACCCCACAAATCGCCACCTTTGTAGCCTTGGAGTGTCGGCATCTCATGCCAATCTTGCCACGAGGCGTTTTTCAATAATCGCTTGTGTGGTTCCTTGCTTTGAGCAAAACGATCTGGAAAAATTTGATAAAAAACAGCGTGCTTGACCCAATCTGGGGTTTGAATCAGCATAAATACTCCCTAGTCCTTCATAGACAGAGTACAAATACTTGCAGATTTCTGGTTCTAACCTGGGGTTGAATGTAAAGAATTTATGCAGATAAAGTTAGGGATTGTTGAGTAAACCCGTTATAACTTAACTAATGTACTTTAAGATACAGTTTTTTTGGAAAAGCGATGCTGCATACTCAATTTGGCAATTTATAATTTCATCTTTTATTAATTCTAATTAATTTTAAAAGTTTAATCGAGAAGTACCAAACCATGAAAGCTAAATTTTTTCTCTCTATTTTTTCTATAGCGCTCATGAGCTGTACTCCGCAACCTATGACATCAAATACGGAAACACTACCTTTTTCATCTCCCACAGTAACTTCTGAGCCAAGGAATCAGCATAGTATCAGCCACACCACATCTCAAATTTCTCCTTCGACCTCTGAAGCCTTGATAATTTCAGCAACGGGTATTGGACTTGCTAAATTAGGTATGACTTTTGGGCAACTGAAGCAGGTGTTAGGTTCAGATGCCGAATTTAAGGTAGAGTCACCTTTTATAGTAGACTTCGATGCGATCGCAGTGAGCAAGTTTGGAAAGGTGCAATACTACATTCTTTATCCTGCCGGAACAACCTTTTCTGATTCAGACTCAATCGAACTATTGTTGACCGATAATCCCGATGTCCGAACTACAGAAGGAGTTGGCTCAGGGACATCACTGAAACAAGCAGAAGCAGTCTACGGAGATGCAACTGTGTCATATAACACCCAAAATGAATCTAGGGAATACGTAAGATTTGCTAATCAACCTGCTCAGAATCTGTTGTTTAGACCCACTGTTTCAAATCAACAATTTTCTGGAATTTACTCATCTCCAATCAGAGAATATAACGAAACGAAAAAATTTCAAGAATCAGCAACAATTCACTCTGTTTTAGTTGGCTCCTAAAAATTAGGTAATCACCAAACCTCTTAATTAGAAACCAAAACTCTTGATTGTTATTGCAACAATCTACTAAAAAATGAACTAGATGAAGCGTTCTTAGTTTCAAGAATGCGTCTCGGATTGCAAGATATAGGGTTATGTAATAATTTATGTCTTCAGCAAATGCAGAGCATCCGTCAAAAAGTTCAACAAGCCGTAGATACTCAGAATTTGATTCAAGGCATTATTAGCTTGATTGGGTTTTTAGTGAGACTTTGAATATTCGCCAAAAGTAGCGTAGTAAGCTTGACAGAAAATCATTCCGCATCTTTTACCTAGCTTTCTTGATTTCCCCCTTACCAGCTGTCCCGCACAGTCATACACTGTACTTGGGAATCGAATGGCAGTTGGGAGGATTTTTCGTGAAAAAAGTACTAGCGATTATTTTAGGGGGCGGTGCAGGTACGCGGCTTTATCCGCTGACGAAGCTACGCGCCAAGCCAGCAGTACCATTGGCAGGGAAGTATCGCTTAATTGATATTCCTGTCAGTAACTGTATTAATTCAGAAATATTTAAAATCTACGTTCTGACACAATTTAACTCAGCATCACTTAATCGTCATATCGCTCGTGCATACAGCTTTTCGGGATTTACCGAAGGTTTTGTAGAAGTCTTAGCAGCCCAACAAACCCCAGAAAACCCTAACTGGTTCCAAGGGACAGCCGATGCAGTCCGCCAATATATTTGGTTATTGGAAGAGTGGGATGTTGATGAATACCTCATTCTATCTGGCGATCATCTTTACCGTATGGATTATCGCTTATTCGTCGAAAGACATCGCGATACCAATGCCGATATTACGCTTTCGGTTGTACCAATGGATGAGCGCCGCGCCTCTGATTTTGGGTTAATGAAAATCAATGATTCTGGACGAGTCGTAGATTTCAGCGAAAAACCCAAAGGTGAAGCATTGCGTCAGATGCAAGTTGATACTAGTATTTTGGGCTTGACAGCAGATCAGGCGCAACAAAAGCCATATATTGCGTCGATGGGGATTTACGTTTTTAAAAAAGACGTTCTCATTAAACTCTTGAAAGAATCTCAAGAACAAACGGATTTTGGCAAAGAAATTATCCCTGCTTCTGCTCAAGATTACAATGTCCAAGCTTACTTATTTGATGGTTACTGGGAAGACATTGGAACTATTGAAGCGTTTTATGATGCTAATTTGGCTTTAACGCAGCAGCCCCAGCCCGCATTTAGTTTTTATGATGAAAATGCTCCGATTTACTCGCGAGCACGTTATTTGCCACCTAGTAAGCTCTTAAACTGCCAAGTCACCGAATCAATTGTAGGGGATGGCTGTATTTTAAAAAATTGCCAAATTCACCATTCAATTTTAGGTGTACGCGCACGAATTGAAGCTGGTTGCACAATCGAAGACTCGCTCATTATGGGGGCAGACTATTATCAACCATTTGCCGAAAGACAATCAGATTGCAATGATGGCAATATTCCTTTAGGAATTGGTGCAAATACAACAATTCGACGAGCGATCGTCGATAAAAATGCTCGTATCGGTTGTGATGTCCGCATCATCAACAAAGACCGTGTAGAAGAAGCAGAACGCGAAGAACAAGGATTTTATATTCGCAGTGGGATTACTGTTGTTCTGAAAAATGCAGTTATTCCTGATGGCACGGTGATTTAGTAGTTAGTGGCTAGTGGCTAGTGATGAGTGCTATATTCATCACTTTTTTACTCGAATTGTCTTGTTCTCAGGTTCCTCAAAAATGGCTAGATTGATTTTGTTGATTGGATTACCAGGTAGTGGTAAATCAACACTAGCGCGTCAGCTGCTGGCGGAAGATCCCCGTCGGCGGCTGATTTCTACTGATGTGCTGCGTCAACAGTTGTTTGGCAGTGAAAGTATTCAAGGATCTTGGTTAATAATTTGGCGTCAAGTACAAATTCAGTTTCAACAAGCTGTACTACAAATTTCTCAAGGAATCGCCTCTGAAGCAATTTATGATGCTACAAATGCTCAACGTCGCCAGCGACGCGAAGTGATTGCTCTTGCCCGTGCTATTGGCTTTAATTACATTACTGGCGTATGGGTTGATACCCCGATTTGGCTGTGTTTAGCACGCAATAAAAGACGTAAGCGCACTGTACCAGAAGAAGTTGTGCTGCGAATGCATCGTCAACTGCGAGATGCTCCACCAACACTAACAGAAGATTTAGATTGCTTGATTCACTATAGTAGGGATCAGGGATCGGAGGACGCTTGCGCAGACCTACGGTTCAGAGGTCAGGGTGTTAGAGAAAGAACTTAACCGTTATTTTGAATTTAAGTACGGTTATTACGCAGTGGCTTTGACAAACAACCGAACGTAACTACCTTGGCACTCGTCGTCATCGAAAGCTAAGCTGAGGGTGTAGGAGTGATACTGTATTGCTCTAGGGTTACTACGTGTAGCGAAGCAAGGCAGCAGAGGTGTTTTAGGTGCAGAGGAGAATTTGTTTAAAGCGCTGGTGCAATTCTAGAACACACATTAAGTTCAAAATTACTCTAATTTAAGAAGGGTATTCATTCTTGATATAAGACTGCGATCGCTGCTCCAGTCAGTTTTTCAAAAAACATACATAAAATAATAAAGTCAATTTGTTTTAAGGAGATTAGTGGATGGCTGCAACCGACTTCAAAGATTACTATAGTATTTTGGGAGTCAGTAAGACTGCCACAAATGATGAAATTAAACAAGCTTTTCGCCGACTGGCAAGAAAATATCACCCAGACGTTAACCCTGGAAACAAACAAGCCGAAGCAAAATTTAAAGAAGTTAACGAAGCCTACGAAGTTCTATCTGATGCTGAAAAGCGTAGAAAATATGACTCTTTTGGGCAATACTGGAAACAAGCTGGACAAGGATGGCCATCAGGAGGTGGTACCAACGTCGGGTTTGAAGAATTCGATTTTGGTAAATATGGCTCTTTTGATGAATTTTTAAACGATCTTTTGGGTGGGTTTGGGCGCAGTGGTGCTAGTCGTAGTAGTACTGGTAGCCAGACTTATACTTATCGCACTACCCCAAGATCGACTGGTTTCAGTGGCTTTGATGGCTTTGGTGATTTTTCCAACTTTGACACCGCAACTCCGAGTGCTTCTCTAGATACAGAAGCCTCAATTAAGTTAAGTTTTGCAGAAGCATTTAATGGCGTGCAGAAGCGAATTAGCTTAGGTAATGAAACAATTGAAGTGCGCATTCCTCCTGGGGCTAAATCTGGGAGCAAAATTCGCGTGCGTGGTAAAGGAAAAACTAGCCCCTACAACCAGCAGCGCGGCGACTTATATTTGAAAGTCGAACTTTTACCACACTCCTTCTTCCAGTTTGAGGGAGACAATTTGGTGTGTGAAGTGCCGATTACTCCTGATGAAGCAGTATTGGGTGCTGTCATTGAAGTACCAACACCAGACGGTAGTGTCAAAATGAATATACCTGCAGGTATTCGCTCAGGTCAAACTCTACGACTACGCGGCAAAGGGTGGACGTTACCGAAAGGTGGGCGCAGCGATCAACTCGTGAAAATTGCGATCGCATCTCCTAAAGAACTAACTCCAATTGAACGCGAGTACTACGAGAAAATTCGCGATAACCGTAGCTTCAATCCTCGCAGTCACTTTCAGCAGGTGAAACTTTAAATAGCTGATTCGGTTTCAACCGCAGCTCTAAAACAAAACCTGTGAAGACAGGTTTCAGCACACTTTGGTATTATTAGTCCACGGAGGTGGACTTAGTTTGTTAAGCCGCGATTTTAATCGTTATGCTTTATCTTCTCGAGCTGTGCTAAAAGTGTTTCAATGCTTGCATTATGCGAGAAGAAAGAGAACAAATGTCTGTATTGCAGTTTGCCCTGTTTATCTAACACAAACTGTGCTGGTAAAGGTGCACCTAATGCTTGCCCTACTTTATAGTTACGAAATACCTGACAACTAGGATCGCTGAGTAATGGTAGTTTGATTCCTAAATCTTTGACAACAATTTGACTTTGACGCTCATCGGTACTCGAAATCATGAGAACTTCTATCCCACGACTTGTAAATTGCTCGTATTTCTCGTTTAAATCGATGATATGCGGATAGCAAAAAGGGCAATATTGATTTTCTGTAAAAATTCGCGTAAAAGCTAATAAAACAGGCTGTCCTTGATAATCTGATAATTTAACTAGCCGACCATTAGTAATATCTGGTAGCGCAAAGTTTGGTGTCGTTTTACCCAAAACTAAGGCATCTTCGGCTGGAATAGGTAACAAGTTTTGAAAAAAGCGCTCATTTAATAAGCCACTAAAATTTGTTGAGGTTAGCATATTTTTTCTCTCTTTTCTTTTCTTAGGGAAATCAGAAACACTATGCTAAATTTAGCTATTTCTTATTTTAAAACTGTTTGATATTAACATTGCATTGATGGAAAAACCCAACACACTTCTATTTTGACTCTTCTTAAGATGTGTTGGGTTATTATCTTCCATTTCACGAGTTTTGCACGATTCGTGACACAAAACTCTTTATGATTTACACAGAAGCAAAGTAAACTTTTGACTTGACAGGATCTGGAGTCATAGTACTATCTCCAGGTTGCCAACCAGCAGGACATACTTCATCAGGGTGATCTTGTACGTACTGAATTGCTTTGAGTGTGCGTAGTGCCTCGTCTACGTTGCGACCAAAGGATAAGTTGTTAATTGTCGAGTGCTGAATGACACCGTCTTTGTCGATGATGAACAAGCCACGTAGCGCAACGCCTGCTTCTGGATCGAGAACGTTGTATGCAGCGCTAATTTCTTTCTTGATATCCGAAACAAGAGGATAATTGAGATCGCCAACTCCACCAGACTTGCGATCAGATTGAATCCAAGCTAAGTGAGAAAATTCGCTATCAACAGAAACACCTAAAATTTCGGTGTTGATTGCTTTGAACTCGTCAAAGCGATCGCTAAATGCTGTAATCTCAGTTGGACAAACAAAGGTAAAGTCTAGAGGATAGAAAAATAGAATGACGTACTTGCCCCGATAGTCAGAGAGTTTGATTGTCTTAAATTCCTGATCGACTACAGCTGTTGCTGTAAAATCTGGAGCAGTTTGACCAACTCTGAGGCATCCATCTGCTGCGTAACTTAGAGGCATTAAACTATTTCTCCTTGATGCGTCTACTTCATAAATGGCTATGAGCTAGTCTTGTTCTAAAACTGACTCATACACATCTTAATTATGTCGAACTGTTACAAATATATCATACTCATAACGATTTTGAGTAGCAAATGAAGAATTTAGACAATCGCGAGTGGCTGCTGACGAATGGACTAGGGAGTTTTGCGAGTGGTACTGTTTCCAACGCCCGCACGCGAACATATCACGGTTGGCTCATTGCAGCATTAGATCCACCCAGTCAGCGGACGTTACTACTGTCGCACATTGAGGCAAGTTTAGAAGTCGCGCACAAAGTTGTTGCTTTGGGAACAAATTATTGGGGCAACAACATTATTGAACCAGAAGGCTTTCAGTTGCTAGAGAACTTTGCCATAGAACCAGTTCCTACTTGGGTTTGGCAAGAAGACAATTGGCGGCTAGCTAGACGAATTATTATGCCACACGCGGCACAGAGTAATGTAGCACAAGACAATACAAGTCGCGTTTTAATCCAGTATTGCTATACAGGAGACGTGAAAGGAATTTTGCGGTTGCGTTTCATGATTGCAGATCGCGATTTTCATCATCAACAGCAAGCTGATCCTAATTTACACTTTTCGCAGATTGTTGAACCACAGCAGATTATTTTGCAAGCGCAACGCCCTGGATGGATAGGAACACCTTGGCAACTACGCTGGACAGAGGGAAAATATCAATACGATCCTGTCTGGTATTGGAACTATCGTTTACCAGAAGAGACAAATAGAGGATTAGGCGATCGCGAAGACTTGTATAGTCCTGGTTATTTAACAATTGCCTTAGAAACAGGAAGTTGTATTACCTTAGAAGCAAGAGTAGGTCACAATACTACTTTATCTGCACTGCAAAATGTTGAGTTTACCGATGCTGTGCAAGCAGAACAAAATCGGCTTGTTCAAGTTTTCAATTTTGAACACACTTCATCTCATCAACGACAACGACAATTACTCCGCGCTAGCGATCAATTTATCGTACACCGTGCTTCAATTGCAGGACCCACAGTTATTGCAGGTTATCACTGGTTTAATGATTGGGGACGTGACACACTGATTGCGCTACCAGGATTAGCCCTGACAACACAGCGCTTTGATTTAGCCAAAGGACTGTTGCAAACTTTTGGTCGTTATTGTCGCAACGGTTTGATTCCTAATACATTTCCTGATAAAGGTGCTGAACCTTCCTACAACAGCATTGATGCTGCATTATTATGGATTGAGACTTTAGGACTTTACTTAGAAGCTACCCAAGATTGGGATTTTTTGGTTGAGGAATATCCTATATTCCAGCAAATTTACAAAGCCTTTACGGCTGGGACAAAGTTTAATATCCAAGTAGATGCTACAGATGGACTTGTTAGTTGGGATGCACCTGATGTTGCCCTAACATGGATGGATGCAGTAGTTCACGGACAACCTGTAACACCGCGTCGCGGTAAGCCTGTCGAAATTAATGCTTTGTGGTACTCTGCGTTATGTTGGGCGAGTACTTGGGCAGAACGCTTAAGCCAAAAAGAAGGAGCAAAATCTCGTTTAATGAATCAAGCACGGCGTTATCAACAACAAGCCCAACAAGTAAAAGACTCAATGCAGAAGTTTTGGAATCCGACAAAAAGCTATCTATACGACACCATTGAACCTGACGATCGCCTAAATTCGCAAATTCGTCCTAATGCTGTTTTAGCGCTTTCATACCAACATTGTGCTTTTCCTACACATCAAGGACATCAAGTTTTAGAAGTCGCCCGACAAAAACTGCTCACGCCTTACGGATTGCGGAGTTTAGCGCCAGAAGATTCGCAATATATTGGTCAGTGTACAGGAGATGTGCAGCAGCGCGATCGCGCTTATCATCAAGGGACAGTGTGGACGTGGCTCATTGGTGCATATATTCGTGCTTGGCAACGTTATCATTCAGAACCTGTTCCCTTCGATTGGCAACCTTTACTCGAACATTTGCAAGCGCAGGCTTGTCTTGGTTCTATTTCAGAAATTTTTGATGGCGATCCACCCCATACTTCCAGAGGTGCGATCGCTCAAGCTTGGTCTGTTGCAGAAGTCATTCGACACCTAAATTTGGTAGCTTAAAAGCTAAACTGGGCGCGTAAGTTACCTATATAAACTGTCGGATTATTGCTGAAATTATTAGGATTGCCAATGACATAAAATGCTGGAACAAGCGCAATGTTGTTTGTTAGCGGATAGAAATAAGTTGCTTCAAACTCGTACTGTACTCCACCATCTCCACCACCAGATGCGAGAAAATCACGTCCATCCAGAATTGAGAAGGGAAGTAAATAAGATACTGTAAATAGTGCGCCTTCCTTGATTAAGTCAGGAAATGCAACGCCGAGTTGTAGTGATTGGGCATTAACTTCTCCGCTAGGTAAACCTGGAGTTAATGGAAACAAATTGGTACTACCGTAGCCATAGCGCCCAAAAATACCGAAGCCATCTGCTATTAGCCAATCAAAGTTAACACTGAAGACGTCTGCTGTGGAATTATCAACAGGACCATCAAAACCATCATCAGCAAAGCCATAAATTGGTTCGCCGATTGCACCGCCGATTTGCCCACCGACAGCTCTCGTATTAGAACGATTGTAGAGTAATCTGACATTAAAGCGATCGCTCGGAGAAAAAGTGAGTTCAGCGGTGATTGTATTAGTAGGATCAAATAAACCTTGGCTAGGATTGCTGGAAGAGTTAAAAACTGTATTAGGGAGAAATTCTGTGTTTTCACCCAAATAGCCAACATTGAGCTTGAATTGATCGTTAATTTCCCACAAAAGTACTAAGCCCGAACCACGATCAATTGTGTTTAACAGCGTACTTCCACTAGAGTTAAAACTACCTGCACCTGTTAAAAAGAACGTAAAGCGGTTAGCATCAAAATAGCGATACCAGTTAATCCGCGAACCAACAACAGCTTGAAGATTGTCTGTTACAGGAAAGCTATAAAACAATTCGCGCACAACAACGTCATTTGCGCCTGCTGCACCTCCAGGTGCCGTTGTTTGATCGGTAAAAGGAACGCCCCAAGTATTATATAAACCTGCTGAGACAAATTGATTGGCTGGAGAGTTACCATTACCTGCACCGAGTTGCACAACTAATGAGTCTCTACCCGTAAAAGATGTGTTGAAATTCAGCCAAACTAAATTACTGAGAGTAATATTCGGATCTTCATCAATTTCCCGCAATAGTGGTGTTGCAGTTCTTGGCTGAGTTCTAAATGCCGTCTCTCCTTCCGCTAAAATCGTCCCATCAGCAAAAGCACCAGTAAGATTGACAAAAACATTACCAGTTAGTTTAGTCGTTGTCGAAAATTGATTCGCTTCAAGTTCTGCAACTTGCGCTTCTAAAGTATCAACACGCCCGCGTAAAGTTGCAAGTTCTGCTGCAAATTCTGTCCCTAGTCTTTGTAGCGTCTCGACATCTTCCTGGGTTACTTGATTCGTGGTTGCTGCGGTAATTAGTTCATTAACGCGATCTAAACACGCATTCAAACCTGCTGCAAATTCATAACGAGTTAAGGCACGATTACCTCGATAAGTACTATCAGGATAACCAGCAATACAGCCATAGCGTTCTACAAGTGATTGTAAAGCTTGAAATGCCCAATCGGTAGGTTGCACATCGGATAACTGCGATACCGATGTCACCTGTGACATTGTGTTGTTATTTGTTGCAACTAAGTTTGATGTTGTTAAAGCTGTCGTTGCGATCGCATCTGTCGGCGATCCCCACGCTTTTGATAATGGTATAAATGTAACTTCAAATAATAAGCACCAAAAAGTTGTCGCAGCAATTAAACTACCTTTCCAGGCAGTTGCAACTTTCACCATTATTCCTCACACCTGTATAAAAATACTTAAGTAGCCCACATACTATCTGAGTTCCTTCCAGCCATATGTAATTTAGACAACATTACTGTGGTTTTTTCTCTGTTTTGTTAGCGGCTGTTGACATTGCATTACAAGTAAGTGGGTGAAAATAAACGTAATTAAAAGATTGGTCATTGGTAACTGGTAACTGGTAATTGGTAAGACTATTTAGTAACTTTCCACTACTCATTACAGATTACAGAACTCAGCAAGTGTCAGATTTAATTATGTCCACCTACTTATATAGGGTCTGTGTGTTTTTGGTAAAACTTACCTTTTCCACGTTATATTTTGTTACTTGTCTGTATAAAATATTACAAATTCATAAATAACTACTGAATTAAACTCAACAGGTTAAAATCTTTGATTGTGGTCTACATTGCGATCGCATGACGCATCATATTCTTAAAGCCAATTGTCAAACAGTACATCTAGGCGGCTTTTCCCATCAATTGAAACCTGTTTTAACAATTAATCCAGGTGACACTATTGATGTAGAGACATATACCGGATTTTATATTTACGACAAAGCACCACCAGAATTTCTTACGCCTGAATTTCTAGAGATTTGTCAATATCTTCCTTCAGAACAAAAAATTAGTTCAGGACCTCATTTACTCACAGGACCAATTTATATCAAAGATGCTGTACCTGGAGATGTCATAGAAGTTAATATAGAGGAAATTTATCCACGCTTACCTATTGGATTTAATGCAATTTACCCTGAAAAAGGAGCTTTACACAAACATTTTTCTGAACACAAGCTACGTTTTATTTCACTAGATTTAGAAAAACAAATTGCAGAATTTCCACCTAATAGTAAGATACAAATTCCATTAAAACCCTTCTTTGGCATTCTTGGTGTTGCCACTCCTGAGAACCGTTCTTCAGTTCCACCTGGCAATTATGGAGGAAATATTGATAACAAAGAACTGCAAGTAGGATCGCGGATATTTTTACCTGTTTTTGTTCCTGGTGCATTATTTTCAATTGGTGACGGACACTCTGCACAAGGTGATGGTGAAGTTGATTTGACTGCGATTGAAACATCAATGAATGGCAGAATTAAAATTCAACTACATAAAGATCTTAAATTAACAACTCCTATAGCAGAAACGCCCACCGATATCATCACAATGGGTTTTGGACAAACTTTAGATGCAGCCTTTGAAATGGCGTTGCAACAAATGATGAATTTTCTCGAACACTATGTAGAATTGAGTGCCGAAGAAGCTTATGTGTTGTGTAGTTTAGCCGTAAATTTTCGTATTACGCAAGTAGTGAACTTGCCACAAAAAGGCGTTCATGGGATGTTATCAAAATCAATGTTACCGAGAGCGATCGCGTTGTAAATCGTTGTGCTAAGTTACCTTTAGGAATGCACTGCGAACACCTGGCTAAATGACTGAAGCACCAGCATTGTATGACAAACTCCAGTTCAAACGATAGCCCTGAATTACTCTCTGTCGCTCAAACTGCAAAGCTGCTTGATGTAACTCGCCAGCGAGTTCACGACCTAATTAAGAATGGTCAGATTGTAGCTTGTAAACTTGGGCGTTATTACTATATAGAAGCCGCTGAGTTAAAGAGATATATGAATCAACCTACTGGAAAACCTTATCAACCACGGAGTACAACTTCTCAACACTCTATTGACAATTGTTAATAGAGTTTGTAAGCTCAAGTCATACCTATGTACTAAAGGTTAAGTCAATGCCCCCGTTTGAAGCGATCGCACCTGATATTGCAACTCAACAAGAATTGCAACAGGTTTACAGAAGTGAATATGGCATTCTCTATCAGGGAGATTGTCTGAAACTTCTGACAGCGTTGCCTAGTGAGTCTGTAGATCTCATATTTGCCGATCCACCCTTTAACCTCAAAAAAGAATACGGTAAAGGTGTCAACGATCAGATGGAGGTCGATAAGTATTTAGATTGGTCGCAGCAGTGGCTTGAACAGAGTATTCGAGTGCTAAAAGAAGGTGGAAGTTTGTTTGTATTCAACCTACCCAAATGGTGCATAGAGTACGGTGCATACCTCAATCAGAAAGGAATGTGGTTTCGACATTGGATTGCTTGTAGGATGCCAAAGGCTTTTCCTAGAGGGAAAAAGATGTCTCCTGCTCACTACGGGCTAATATATTACACGAAAGGGGAACCAGCAGTTTTTAATAAAGTCTATACACCTATTCAAGTTTGTCGGCACTGTGGTGGAGAAATTCGTGATTATGGTGGACATCGCAAAAGACTTAATAAAAACGGTATCAATTTGATGGATGTTTGGGATATATCAGAAGATGTTTGGGAAGATGCTTCTGAAACTGACTCGAATGAAACCTTATGGACATTGGCGGAGGAAATGTGGACTGATATTCCACCCGTTCGCCATCATCAACATAAAAAGCGAGTTCCTAACGAACTTGCTCCAATCATGCTAGAACGGATCGTCGCTATGGCATCTAACCCAGGTCAAGTTGTGGTTGATCCATTCGGGGGTTCTGGCACTACATTCTATGCAGCATAAAAACTACATCGTTACTGGATTGGTTCAGAAATTGGCGATACAGAGCCAGCAATACAACGATTGACCAGTTTAGCTAACGGACTCGTTGAGCAATGGGAATCAGCAAGGGGAAATAAAAAATTGAAGCAGCGCAAATCAACTGCATTACAACTACCAATTCCTTACTCTACATAGCTTTTTTCCAAAATTTAGACCAATGCGCGACCATCGGTTCCTTTGGCAATCATTGGTACATTGCTATCTACTTGATCGTGCTCAATCACAAAAACTGCAAGAAACCCCTCTTGGAGCCGAACTGCCCGCCAAACATCAAAATATGGTAGCTCTTCATAGTTGCCAATCCGATCAGTTAGATAAGGATAAAGCTTTCTACTTGGGAGTATTAGAACAGCACCTAGAAACACACCCCGTAACAATCCAAGAACCATCTTATTGATTGCTCGATGACTTGAGGAGATATTTCCCGTCTCCCACTCAAGAGCAAAAAGATAGCTGTCAAGAACTTTTGTTGCATCCACCTTTCCTGGAGATCGAGTTGCGTAGTTAATCGAAGTTTCTAGCCTCCATCCAAATCTATCCTTCAAAGCAATCATGCAAGCTTCTTTAATTGGCTTGACGCCATTACCATGTTTTGCTGGGTTGATAGTAAAGTTGGATGCGCCAGGGGGATGAACAATAAGGGAAATCGCCTCACGGACTTCAGCCCGAATAATAGACCAATCGCTTGATTCTTCAAAACTTCCAACACTAATCAGAGAAATCTCTTGAACTATCTTCATCCTGACTACTCATTCACATTGCTAAGCAAGAGTAGTGCAGTTTCGCTTATTTGCTGTAAGAATTAAGCTTTGTTTCTACATTGCCCCACCAAGCAACCTTGCGGCAACGCAGCAACGGATAATCGAAGTCAGCTTACTACTCAACTACATAAATGTGGTTTAATACCACCTTGACGATATAATCCTACGACAATGCAATTGAACTCTGATTTGAGATTTATCAAGCGTATCAGCTGTTAAATCTTGTTTAACTTGTAGCCATCTGTTTATCTGTAGCTCAACCGACACGTTCACTTAAACAAGTTCACCAAGTCACGCATCTGAAAAATCTTATACGTAAAGCTGATCTGCAATATGTTGTGCAGCTTCAGCTGAAGTACGTACTGGGATAATCTCAAAATGACCAAGATCGCTCCAAGCTTGAATCCAGATATCAAACAAGGAGGGATCATCAGTACGCATAAGTTGAAAGCATCTAAAGTAATTAAGATCTACCCAACTATCTACATAGTCAAGCCCTGGTGGTAATTGACGACCGCGATCGCGCGCACGACGATAGATCTCAGCCGCTGCGCCTGCATTAAAATATTCAATAACCATATATAGTATTTACTACTGAAGATAAACTGACTATTAGCAAAACAGAATACCAAATGCGCCGCGAAACAGGTTGCTTGGTAACTAACATATGCAACTAACTTAAAAACAGGGAAAAGCGTACAAAGGTACGCTCATATATCAAGCAAAAAGATAGAACAGGGTTAAACCATTGAGTATTGAAACACTACCTCTATTCCCATTTCTGCCACAATTGCAACTTTTTTTGCCAACAGCACACTAGTAGTCTGCCAAACCAACTTTGCCTAGTTCTGTCATTACTGATAAGCTGACTCAAACACTGGGAATAGTTATGAGTCAGAAGCGTTACATTGTCGATCTAAGCGACGCTGAAGTTCAAGCGTTGGAAACCCTTTTGAGAACTGGAAAACATTCAGCCCGCAAACTCACCCGTGCCCGTATTCTATTGCAGGTTCATCAGGGTAAAACCGACCGAGAAGTCGCGGACAACTTAGGGGTGAATCTTTCAACGGTAGAGCGAACCCGTGAGAAGTTTGTCCACTCAGCCACATTAGAGGAAGCTCTCAATGATCGCCCCCATCCTCCTAAACCTCGTAAGCTCGATGCCAAAGCAGAAGCACTGCTGATTGCGACCGCTTGCTCAGATGCACCGGATGGGCGGGCTGAGTGGACAATGCAGTTGTTAGCCGACCGCCTGGTTGAACTGCAAGTAGTGGAGTCAATTTCCGATGAAACCGTGCGCCAGACCCTGAAAAAAACGACGTTAAACCGTGGCTGAAACAGCAGTGGTGCATTCCTGAAGTGGATGCCAAATATGTATGGCGGATGGAGGACTTACTGGACTTGTACGGCGAGGTGTATAACCCCAAACGCCCAGTGATTTGCTTTGACGAACGTCCTTGTCCTTTGATTGGCGAAGTTCGGGTTCCCATCCCTGCACAGCCCGGTCAACCAGAACGGTACGATTATGAGTACAAACGCAATGGGGTTGTCAACTTGTTTGCCTGCTTTGAACCGTTAGCCGCAGAACGATGGATGGTCGTCACCCAACAGCGCACCAAAGCTGACTTTGCCCATCAGATGAAGATGCTGGTCGATGTTTACCGTCCTGATGCCGATTGTATTCGCCTGGTTGTAGACAATCTCAACATCCATCATCCAGCGGCATTGTATGAGACGTTTGAGCCACAAGAAGCCAATCGTATCCTGAAGAAACTGGAATTTCATTACACGCCAAAACATGCCAGTTGGCTCAATCAAGTTGAAAGTGAGTTCTCTGTGTTGTCGAGGCAGTGTCTCAATCGGCGTATCGCAACTCAAGCAGAATTGGTTGAAGAAGTGAAGGCTTGGCAGGATGAACGCAATGCCCAAAAAGCCACAGTCAACTGGAGATTTTCGAGTGCAGATGCGCGAATTAGGTTAGAGCATCTCTATCCGAAATTCGAGCAGGGCAACTAGGCAAAGTTCCTTTGGTAAACCACTAGGTTTATCAAATAAGAGTGAATTACTTACGATTAAAGTAGCTAGTCACTAGTGACTAACAACTAGCAACTTATTGTTGGAGGTTATTTCTATGTATCAAACTAAATCAGCATTTTCCCCAGCGCAAGACTCCTTACCTTCTGATGATGGCATTCCGATGGAAACTCAACGGCACAAAATGCAAATGGATTTGCTAGTCGATTCACTTTATCCGTGGGTAACGCAACGTGAAGGTGGTGGTTATGTGGGCGGTAATATGTTTGTTTACTTCAGCCCTAACCAAGTTCGCAACCAAGATTATCGCGGACCTGATGTTTTTGTGGTTTTAGATGTACCAGTACGGGAACGTAAAAGTTGGGTTGTGTGGGAAGAAGGCAAAGGACCTGACATGGTGATTGAACTATTATCAGAAAGTACTGCCGAACAAGACAAAACTACAAAGAAACTGATCTATCAAAATCAACTGCGCGTACCCGAATATGTTTGGTACGATCCATTTGACTCAAAAGAGTTTGCTGGGTTTGGACTACACGATGGAATTTATACGCCATTGCCACTCGATGAACAAGGACGCTTAATTAGTCAACATTTAGGATTAGCACTCGTACGCTGGCAAGGTAAATTTAAAGGAGTAGAAGCAGTTTGGTTGCGATGGTCAACAATAGAAGGAGTGCTATTACCAACAGATGAGGAGATGGTGCAAATAGCACAAGAACAAGCACAGCAAGAGGCACAACGGGCACAGCAAGAAGCGCAACGCGCCGATCGCTTAGCAGCAGAATTAAGACGACTTGGTGTAGATCCAGACGCAATTATTTAAAATATAGCAACGGTCAATATAATTAGGACATTATCGAAACTCAGAACGATTGTCTTGTAAAGTTTGCTCAACGGAGGAAACCTCCGCACGCAACTTTCCGCTGCTTCAACTAACTTTTAACCCTGATCCCTGATCTCTGACCCCTGACCTCTGCTATATGACTTGCAACTTGTTGTTAGCTTTTGTGTTCAATAATTTGGGCGATCGCTGCGACAGGACCACCTCCTGGAGGACCTTGATGTTCGCTACCACCGGAAACATAAACCATAGGATCTTGGACTACAGAAGCTGCAACAGCACCAACGACAGATCTTGCCATGCGAGTATGGTTAATATCCGAATCGTCTAACATTGTATGCCTGCGTCCTAAAATGAATCCAGAAGGATCAGCTTCAGCTTTGGCAAAGATATTGACAATATGTTCGATAGGTTGGTTAGTATTTTTAACTGCTTGACAAATTGCCTCGCGATCCAAAGCGTGTTGCATTACACTGTGACCAATGACAAAGTTACTTGTTGAATGAGGCGAGTTACCTAGGACTAAAATTTCACAGTTGCGTAACTCCACACCCGCAGAAGTAGAAGCAACTCTAGAATATAACGAATAGTTGGCACAAATATCAGTAGCAGTTAATTGTTCAAAGGCAACTTCTCCTAGTGCTACAGCAACACCTAATGCAGACGCCCCGCGCGAATATGCCATTGATTGATAGCTATTACTTGCTTTGACTTGAGACTTATCTTGCAGTTGCGTTGAAGAAATCAGTGGGCATTTAATTTGCACAAAATGAACATCCGATTTATTTAATTCTGCATCTGCGATCGCTGCTTCTACACCCTTAGCAACTTCCTGAACCATTACTAGAGTCCCAATCTCTGTTGGTAAAAAGTCCCTTGTACGGCTAATTCCAATCACTAGTCCCCAGCGTTGCGGTTCTTCGCGATCGTCTCGCGTAAAGATATTGAGATGCGGACTCAAAACCCCCTCAGTACCACCTGACATCACATAAACAATTCGTTGTGCTTCAAGATTTGTCTTGCTTTGCAAGTAAGTTTTTAGAGTTTGTACTGCAAACCCGCGTGTAAAATCATTAACGCAACCGTTACCTTCAGTTTTACCAAGAATTGCTACAATCTTATGCGGATCAATCTTGCCGCTTTGAATCAATGCATCCAATTGCGATAAGTCATCAGGACTATTCTGCGGAATTTTATAAACTTCTACTTTCATGTTTTTATACAACTGCTTGTAGTGCAGCGATACCAGCTAAAGCCACTTCAAGATCCTGTTGTCCTGTTCCTGAACCAACACCAATTGCTCCGACAATTTGATCGTCAATTGTAATAGGTACTCCACCTTTTAAATTTGTCAGTTTTCCTTCAGTTGCCAACGCAAGTTTCAGTTCAACATCCTGCGCGACGCCTCCTGTAGGAACACGTGAGGAAACCGCTGTCACTGCTTTTTGTGTTGCAGAAATTTGACTCAAAATCTTCGCCCCATCCATCCGCACAAACGCCAATAAATTTCCTCCTGTATCCACAATGGCAATACATTGCGGTACACCCATCTCCTCGGCTTTAGCGATCGCCCCTTGCAACACCACCATCGCACCCTGATGAGTTAACTCCCGTGTTTGACGCAAATACATATTTTTACTTCTCCACTTCAACAATCGTTGCCACTAAATTACTCCCTCGCGCCCCTTGGTGTTCGTTTCCCGCCGAAGCCAAAATCATGGTATCGCCCACAACTGAAGCAACGATCGCATTCGCAACAGCTTTTGCCATAATTCCTGCGTAACCTGATAAGAAATCACTGTGCATTGTATGACGGCGATTGCAAATTGCAGTGACAGCATCTGCACCACAATTAACAAAGACTTGCACAATCTTATTCTGCTGATCTGTCGTTAACGGTATATGACAATCTAACCCTGCTGACTTTAATGCTACGTAAACTCCCGCCGTATCTAACTGATCTTGCATCACGCCATGCCCTACGCGATAGCGACTCACAGAAAACTCCGAGTTACCCATCACTAAAACGCGACACGCCGATTGTTCTCCCCCTGCTGAAACTGAACCGCGATTTGTGTATAGTGCATGATTAGAGTTAATTGTGCGATCGCCAAGCTTTTCTTCAGAAACTTCTTTTAAAGCCAAACCAACGCCCAACGCACACGCGCCTTTTGCCATTGAACTTGCTTGATTGAGACTAGAACTAACAACATTTACTCCACGCCGTTGGGCATCTTGCAGCCGTACCGGAGTCATCGCTGGACATTTAATTTCAACGCAATGAACGTCATCTAAAGTACTAATTCCCGCTTGAGCGATCGCAGCTTCTACGGCTTGGGTAACTAACTTAACTTGCGTCATTGTGCCATATTCTTCGGGTAGTAACACGCGAGTATCGGCAATACCAACCGCTAATCGTTTTTCTTGAGAAGATGTTGATGGTGCAGCAACCGTCTTGCGAGTAAATACTGTGTAATGGGGACTCATCAAACCACCACATAACCCAATCATCATCATGGGAATCCGTTTAAAGACATCTTCCACAGAAATGTTGAGGTACTGTGAAAGCAACAGTTGCATACACAAAGATGCATAACCGCGTGCGTATCCGGTTCCTTCGGTTTGGGCAATGATTGCTACAATCTCTTCAGCTTGAATCTGCTGTGTTTCTAAAAGATGTTGTAATCCGCTAACATCTTCAGGTGCAGACATTGGTAATCGAAAGACACCAACATCCATGTATTGTTGTTGGAAATTGGCATTGTCCATAATTCATCTACAGCAATTGATTAATGGTAAGTTAACTAAATTCAAAATTTAGATGCGGAGTAGGCATCTTGCCTACCTAAACTTGATACTTAAGTCTTGTTACTTTTTTGCAAAACTCTTCTTGCAGCTTCCAATGTTGAATTAATGTGATTCAGAGTCACTTGTGTTGCTCGTACTGCATCTTGGCAACGATATGCTTCTAAAAGTTCGCGGTGTTCTTTTTCTGATAATTCTTTTTGTAGCGGTTTTTCTACAAAAGATAAGTTGATATAAATTGAGGCAATATCTGATAAACGTTGCAGTAGGTTTTTTAAATGCGAACTGCGATCGGCTTGATACAACAAACTGTGAAATTGTCGATTCAGTTCTACCCAGCGCGGGCGATCGCCCTCTGCTTCCATTTGTACTAATAATAGTTCGGCTTGCTCGATCTCTTGCGTGGTAATGCCATAAACTCCTTTTTGAATACTTAAAGGTAATAGCACAGCACGAATCTCAAAAATTTCTTCTAATTCTGCAAGCGTCGGCGTGTGAACGACAGCACCACGAAAGGCATCTAAGTTTACTAACCCTTGAGTACTCAGTTCGCGGAGTGCTTCGCGAATTGGTGTCACACTCACATTAAGTGCCTCAGCGATTTCTGCTTGCACAAGACGAGTCCCCGCTGGCAACTCGCCAGAAAGAATTGCTTTTCTTAAATAATCTGTAACACTAGCTTGAGTTGTACGTGAAAGTCCTGTCATTGCAGGAAAGTGCAGCTTTGCAGTCAAGGTGCTTTGCTCCTCATCGGCAGTGTTTGTAGCGATGCTTACAGTTAAATTGTGAACACCCAGGTTTTATATATCATATATGATCGATTATTTCTCGTTACAGTTTGAACCAAAAATTCTTTGTAATCAATAACTGCTGCCGTTACGTTGCAAGATTCACTTCACAATCTCAAGTCCTAAAGTCAAAATGCTTATGAGCAGAACAGTCATGCCGAAGATTTGGACAAGAGTGGTTTCACTCGCATTAGTTGCAGGATCAGCCGTATTGCTAAGCAGTTGTGCTAATCAAACAATTTCGCGATCGCCAACCACAGCCCAAACCACCACAAATACTGCAAATCAAGAACTCAAAGAAGTTAGCTTTACCTTATCTTGGCTATTCCAAGCTGTTGATGCACCATTAGCAATAGCAATCGAGAAGGAATATTTTGCCCAAGAGGGGATTGCAGTCAGATTTGATCGAGGTTATGGATCGGCGGATTCTATTAACAAAATTGCCAGCGGTGTCTATGACATCGGAGAAGGTGATATGTACTCCATGATGGAGTTCAACCAAAAGAACCCAAACGATAAATTGGTTGCTGTGGCAATAAAGTACAACCGTTCGCCGTTTGCAATTGTCGCTGTTGATAGTGCTGGAATTTCCTCTCCCCAACAACTTGAAGGTAAGCGCTTAGCAGCCCCTGCGGGTGATGCAGCAAGGCGACTTTGGCCTGTGTTTGCTCAAGTAACAGGAGTTAATCCCGATTCTGTCACTTGGAACAATGTTGAACCAAGACTACGCGAAGCACTTTTGGTTCAAGGAGAATTTGATGCAATTTCCTGTTTTAATATTTCGAGTTTGCCGCCTTTAAATAAGCTAGGTTATGGTCCCGATCGCCTCAATACTTTTTTGTATGCCGATCATGGTTTAGATCTTTATGGTAATGCGTTGATTGTCCGCGAATCTTTTCTAGAACAAAATCCAGAATTAGTGCGAGGATTTGTTAGTGCGTATCTCCGAGGTTTGCAAGATACGATTAGAAATCCTGATGAAGGTTTAGCTGCAGTAATGAATCTCAGCGAAGATGGATTGATGGATCAAGCACAAGAACGAGAACGCCTGCAAATTGCCTTAGATTCGCTCTATGTTAGCCCTGAAGTAGAACAAAACGGTTTGGGTGGTGTCGATCAAGCACGATTGCAAAGAACCCTAGAACAAGTTGCAGAAGGCTTTGGTTTGGCTCAAGTTCCGACAGCAGAAGAAGTGTTTAATGATGGTTTCTTACCACCACAAGAACAGCGGGCAATTTGAGGATATATGCGTGGCAGATCTAGATTATGCGTTTACTAATGTAACTTTGCCAGATCGTGAGGGGCGATGGTGTGTTGGCGTAGCAGAGGGTAAAATTGTTGAGATTGTGGAAGGCGATCGCCTCAATGCACAACACGTTTGGCATCTCGATGGTAAACTACTAACTCCAGGACTAGTTGATGCACACACGCACATCGATAAAGCTTTCACAGCAGAGTCTTTAGGAGATGTCTTTGCTCAAAGCGGACTAGCTTCAGCAATTCAAGCAGTACGACACTTAAAATCTCAATTTACCATTGCAGATATCAAACAACGTGCAACACAAGCTTTGCAATGGAGTATAGCAGCAGGAACAACAGCTATTCGCACAAATGTCGAAGCTGATGCTTTTGTAGAATTAAGGGCAGTAGAGGGCTTATTAGATGTACAGCGATCGCTTAGCGATCAAATCGATATTCAATTGGTTGCTTTTCCTCAAGAAGGATGGTTTGCAATTCCAGAAACCCTAGAGTCGGGTGCATCAACTTATGTTGAACAAGCACTGCAACATGGTATTAAAGTTATTGGTGGTAACGTCAATCAGGGTTTATGGTCATCGAATCCCGAAGCTCAAGTTGATGCGTTGTTTGATTTAGCATTGCGGTATAACTGTGACTTAGATTTACACCTCGATAACTGGGATAGTGCTGAAGCATTTACACTTCCCTACGTAGCACAGAAAACGATTGAACATCACTATCAAGGGCGAGTTGCGGTTTCACATATTGCTTCACTAATTCATGTTTCAGATAGTCAAGCACAAGTTGCAATTGAACTATTAAAACAAGCAGAAATCTCAGTTACCGTGCTACCAACACGAATTAAATTAACACGAGTTGCAGAACTTCTAGAAGCAGGACTCAATGTTGTTTGTGGCACAGATAACTTGCGCGATCCCTTCATCCGTTATGGCGATGCAGATTTACTTAAAGCTTTATTTTTGCTAGCACAGTTGACAGGATATATGGCAAATCGAGACTTAGAACGACTATGGCAAACAATTTCTAATAATGCCGCCAAGATGTTACGGTTGCCTTACGGAATTAATGTAGGAAATTTAGCAGATTTAGTTGTTTTTGATGCTTACTCAATTCCTGAAGCAATTCTACATCAAGCAACACGGTTAGCTGTTTTCAAATCTGGCAAACTTGTTGCAGGTACAATGCAGGATCAAGTGCTAAGTTTACACAAACCTGATTTTATGAGTCCACGGAGGTGGACTTAGTTTTTTAGCTGCACGGATGATAAAGGGCGGAGGACACCTCCGCCCAACATCCTTGACTTTAGTCGCTAAGCGTCTTGTTATTCTCACCTTTTACCAATGTCAGAACAAGCGATCGCCCAACTCATTGAAAAGACAGAAGCATTGCAACAAGGTCACTTTCAACTTGCTAGTGGACTTCATGCAACTCGGTTTTTTCGTTGTATTAAACTGCTACGCTATCCGCAAGCTGCTGAAATTATTTTTAGTGAATTGGCACACCGCTTTGCTAACGAGAAAATTGATTACGTTTTGGGTGCTAACGAAGCTGGTAGTATTTTGGCGTTTGAAGTTGCCAAACATTTAGGAGTAGAAGTAGCGATCGCCCGTGAGAAATCTGGTAAATACACCTTAATTGAAGGTTTTACTTTTCCTGTTAGTGCGCGTGTTTTAGTTGTCGATGACATCACGACAACCGGAGGTACTGCAAAACAATTGCTAGCGATCGTGCATCAAGCCAATGCTGAACCTGTAGGTGTTGGATTAGTGGCTACCAAAGGACTATTTAATGTTGATTTATCCTGTCGTACTGAAGTTTTAATTTCATTACAAAATATGGATGCAATTCCTCCAGAAGAATGTTCTCTTTGTCAACAGAAAGTACCATTCACTACTTAATATCATATTTTTTCAAACTCAATCATAAAATACGTTGCCGTAATTGTATTTGCTGATACAAACTTGCGATCCTTATAGATCTTTAATGAAGAGTACTGATTTGCAATTAGTTTAAATTAAAAAGTTTTGATTTTTTGGCAGAGTTACTATCTTATTGCAATTTATAGACTTATTAAAATTAGCAAAAATAAAGCAATAAGCTCAATTATTAGTGTTTTCTAAGCAATTTAGTTAATGTCAATCAAATTTAAATCATGGTACAAAATGAAAGATTAAGAACTTCAATTGATTCAACAACATTTAGAACTAATAATTTTTTAGAATTTGATCGCGTTGGGTTAGAGTACGTTGTTGATGGTAAACCGAGAAGAATTATAGAAGATGTCTCCTTCTCAATTAATCAAGGTGAGTTTGTTTCTGTTGTAGGTCCTAGTGGATGTGGTAAAACGTCACTTCTCAAAATGGTTTCCGGTTTAAATCCTACTTCAATTGGAGAAATTAGACTGCAAAACAATAAAATTACTAAACCCCTCAAAAATGTAGGAATTGCCTTTCAAAACCCTGTTTTATTACCTTGGCGTAATACCTTAAAAAATGTTCTACTTCCCCTAGAAGTTGTCCAACCTTATAAGCGAGAGTATAAAAAAAGATTGCCAGAATATAAACGTATGGCACAAGAACTCTTGACAACAGTTGGTTTACAAGATTTTCAACAACAACTTCCTTGGCAACTTTCCGGAGGTATGCGTCAACGTGCATCTTTGTGTCGTGCTTTAATTCATCAGCCAGAGATTCTCTTATTAGACGAACCTTTTGCTGCACTTGATGCCTTTACTCGCGAAGAAATGTGGGTGATGCTGCAAAATTTGTGGATGCGAGTTCAATGTGTGGGAATGCTGATTACTCACGATTTACGCGAAGCAGTCTTTCTTTCAGACACAGTGTATGTCATGAGTCCTCGTCCTAGTTCAATTATCTATCAACTAAAAATCAATTTACCTCGACCAAGAACTTTAGAAATGTGTTTAACAGATGATTTTAATCACCTATTTTCAGATATCCGCAGGCATATTCGTCGAGGATAAGTATCAAAATGAAGCGTTCTCAATTGAATAATTTCTTTCACTCAAAATTCGCAAGCTTTTTATTACCATTTCTAGCGACTATTTTATTATTTGTCGTTTGGGAAGTGGTAGTTCGTATTTTTCAGATTCCGCAGTTCAATCTACCTTCACCTAGTAGTATTTATCAAGCTGCGCTTAATTACAGTCCGCAAATTTTGGCAAATGCATGGCGGACACTCGTCACCACAACCACTGGTTTTTTGATTGCGATCGCAACTGGCGTCTTCCTGGGATTTTTAATTGGTTACTCGCGAATTGCTTATCTAACGCTTTATCCAATTTTGGTAGGTTTTAACACAATTCCCAAAGTTGCCTTAGTTCCTCTATTAGCTGTTTGGTTTGGTGCTAATGAAATTCCTGCTACTCTAACTGCTTTTTTACTAGCCTTCTTCCCGATCGCTGTTAATGTGGCTTTAGGGCTAGATACAGTAGAACCAGAAATGAAAGATGTCTTGCGATCGCTTGGTGCATCGCAGCTAGAAGTCTTTCAAAAAGTCGGCTGGCCCCACACTTTACCATACCTATTTGCTTCGCTCAAGATTGCTGCTTCTTTTGCCTTTGTCGGTTCCGTCATTGCTGAATCTGTCGCCTCCAACGGTGGGATGGGCTATCTCATTGTTGTTGCTAGTTCCAATTTTGATGTTCCCCTCGCCTTTGCTGGACTTTTAGCCTTGGCTGTCTTGGGAATAGTCCTTTACGGCTTCTTTGTCATTTTAGAAAAATATGCAATCTACTGGGCGCGGTGAGTACAGTAACTTAGCTCTTGTTCTAAACCTTGTTTTTAATTATTAATGCTTGGCTTTACGCTAGTTTTTTTAGGTTCCATTTGTCTTGCTGCCCAAAATGTGTTGTTGCGGATTGTTTTTGTTAACAGCCTTGTTTTTGGTGTCATACCTTTTGGTGGATTTGTTGCTCCTACCCTGGGTAACTCTTTATTACTTTTACAATTGCGGGCAGTTTTTATGTTACCGCTCATCGTTTTGCTAGCACCAAAGCTTCATGCCACAACATGGACGAACTTAAAACAATTACTCTATTCTTACAAGCACCCACTACTAATTAAATCTTTCATCAGTAGTTTTTCTCTATTTTTATCTCTAGCGCTTCTGTTTATTGCCCTAGCAAAAATTCCTGCTGGTGTTGCCACGGTGTTATTTTTTATTCATCCAGCAATTACAGTGTTACTCGCTTGGCGAATTTTTGGCGATCGCCCCACGTGGTTGCGCTGGGTAGTTTTAATTATTATCTTCACTGGCAGTTTTCTGGTTGCACCGAGTCTGACAGCGACAGCCGACAACGATACTTTAATTGGTATTGGGGCAGCATTAGGTGCAGGCGTAGCTTATGCTATTCAAGGCATTATGGCACAAATTTGCTTTCGGGAAATTCATCCTGTTCCTTTTACTGTGATTAGTTGCACAGTTATTTTGGTGTTTTCAAGTCTGAGTTTGTTACTTGTCAATATCGATGTTGCTAATGTCTGGTCAATATTATGGATTGTCAGCTTAATTGCAGCTATACTTACACTGACAGGACAACTTTTATATAATTTTGGCATTCATTTAGCCAATGCCGCGATCGCCTCAATTGTTGCGATTAGCAATCCCACTGCAACAGCAATTTTAGCTTG
The DNA here is from genome assembly GCF_002749975.1 of Gloeocapsopsis sp. IPPAS B-1203. Classification (NCBI taxonomy): domain Bacteria; kingdom Bacillati; phylum Cyanobacteriota; class Cyanophyceae; order Chroococcidiopsidales; family Chroococcidiopsidaceae; genus Gloeocapsopsis; species Gloeocapsopsis sp. IPPAS B-1203. The sequence continues at coordinate 172,034 of NZ_PEIG01000009.1, forward strand.
GGTGGTTATCCAAGAAGCTCTCCAAGGTAGACAAATTTTAGGCGTGATTTTGGTAGCCCTAGGAGTTGGACTACTTAGTCAAGAAACCCACAAGACTTAGCATGGCTCAACAGAATACAACTGTAACTGTCTAGCAAATTCGTGGTAGCTGTTCTCCACTTAACATATCGACAATGCGTTGAGCACCAATTTTACTTTTCATTGTGACAAAACCAGAAGTTGTGGCTATTTTACCATCTACCGTGGCAAAGTTGTGATTCATGTTCCGCATTGGACAATTCCTAAAATCTGCCAGCGAGTTAGCACTACTCCACTCAAACTGTGCTGCTCTACCTTGAAATTAGGCTCAAAAGTTGAGGAACTTGTGATGCTCAGTGAGGTTTAGCAGATCGACTCAAGGATAACCTCACATTTTCCTCATACTCGCTTTCTAAGCTCAAAATAAAGTTCGTTTCTGCTTCACAAGCTAGCCTCACCACAACTCAAAACTCATTAAAAACTGTTTTAAAAATTCATATCAGGAGTAACACGTATGGCTATTACTTTGGTAGGGAATATCTACCCCTAGAACAAGTTTTCAGTGTAGGAATCGAGGCGATCGCCACTCATGGTTATGTCATTCTAGTGGATGATGGATTAGCAACTGGGGCAACAATGCGCGCTGCTGTTGCCGTCATCAAGCAGCAAGGTTAGCTAGTCAGTGGTTTTAGCGCTATCTCACTTTTTCTGACAACAGTTCCAGATGCTAAAAAGCGTACGTTTTATGTTGGTTAATAGTCAATGGCTCAATCAACCATCAACTTCGACTTGATTCTTTTGCCATGCTCACAACTTTCTCACATCTTTACACTATTCTCATAAATAACATCAGATCAACATACTAATTAAATGAGTGGGTGAAGATAAATGTGACCTAAGGGCTATTAATGGTTGATTGTTAACAGTTAATGGCTCAATAATCAACTATTAACCATGAACTAGCATAAAACTTGTGGGTAATTACGCCTACTTAACTTAAATCAAGCATTGATTTTACAATCTTTAACAAACCATGAATAATTGTCCTTGCTGTTCTGATCAACTTTTACGGCATATTCACAATCATGAAGTTTATTTTTTTTGCCGCACTTGCTGGCAAGAAATGCCAGTACTGAGTGAAGAATATAATTTATACCCAAAAAAGGTTATTAGATTATCTACATTGCTGTACCAGCCAAAACAAAGAAACGCAAGCTATTGCAACATACGAAATCAAGAAAATATACGCACAACATTAATTAGCGTTTGATAGCAAGCTTAATCTTCTTGCCATTTCTCCTTGCTCAGTAGATCTATAATGCGATCTCTGAGCAAAAAATCATTTTCTTCTAGTTCAAGTTCTACACAAACCCAGTCACGCCCAGGAATATATTTGCACAAAGCATAAATTGGCTGTTGACGGTCAATGAGTCCTTTTTCGACGAGTTGACGAGCTTCTTCTTTAATTACAGCAATATCGTATTTAACTGTAGTAGCCATAACGCACTCCTTCCTTTGGACAATCAAACAGATTGTGTTGGTAACTATTACTATATATTTACATTCTTATTTTAATCCTAAAAAAACTAGCTTTAGTAAGTATTTATTTAAAGTAATAAATGAAGTTAAAAAGCAATAATATTGAAGGAGTGATACACGAGAATCAGTTTAATGTGAACAGTAAAATTGAGTAATTAGCGAATAACAAATTAATAACATTTTTGAAGAATTGTTGTAGAAAAAACAAGATCAGAAATGCTTCACTCGATGTACAAAAAATACATCCGCATTGAGAGAAGATCGCTATTTTAAACAAAGACAAAATTATGCATTCACCTTCTTCTGCAAAAGTACAAAGAAAAACGCAACTCACACCAACACACCCCAGTGGTAACACGCGTTTTAAGGTGCTAGATATTACAATTAAACGTTATCAATATCAACAAGATGCTCTGATTGAAGTTCTGCACAAAGCGCAGGAATTGTTTGGTTATTTAGATGACCTTTTACTTTATGTAGCCCGTAGCTTGAAACTGCCACCTAGCCGTGTTTATGGTGTAGCAACTTTTTATCACTTATTCTCCTTAGCCCCTCAAGGAGTTCACACCTGTACAGTTTGTACTGGCACAGCTTGTTATGTCAAAGGTGCAGCGCAAATACTAGCAACAGTTGAGAAATATACCAATATTCGTGCTGGTGAGACAACATCAGACAAACAACTTTCGTTACTGACAGCCCGTTGTTTAGGTGCGTGTGGTATTGCTCCTACTGTAGTTTTTGACGGTACTGTGTGCGGACACCAAACCCCAGAGTCAGTGTGCGATCGCCTCAAAGAATGGCTCGAAAATAGCAGATACTTGTCAAACTAGCTATAAGTTCACAAGTTTCTCAAACTTCTTCTCTAGCTTCAAAGTGGAACTTGAATAACTCGTTGCCAGGAGACAGCCAAAAAATGGATTTGACTCAACTATTAGAGATTGCACAGCAAGAACACGCGGCGAAAAAACCGATCCAAATTCGTTGTTGTGTGGCTGCGGGTTGTCTATCTGCTGACTCCTTAGCCGTCAAGCAATGCCTTGAGAAAGCAGTTAAGGATAATAGGTTTAGAAGATCAAGCCCAGGTCTGTGGCGTGGGTTGTCTGCGCTTGTGCTGTCAAGGCCCACTCGTACAAATCGAACCAGAGAAGATGCTTTATGAGAAAGTAACTCCTCAAGATGCATTGTCAATTATTACTGCCCTCAATGGCGGAGAAACAACAGGGCAACGTGGCAATCTGGCTCAGCCTTTTTTTACCCAACAAATGCCAATTGTACTCGAAAATAGTGGCAAGATTGATCCAGAACGAATTGCATCTTATATTGCTGCTCATGGTTATCAAGCACTGTATCACGTCCTGCACGAAATGCAACCTGATCAGGTGGTAGATGCGATCGCCAAAAGTGGTTTAAGAGGACGCGGTGGCGCTGGCTATCCTACTGGTTTAAAATGGGCAACGGTTGCCAAAGCAAAAGGAGAACGCAAGTACGTTATCTGTAATGCTGATGAAGGCGATCCTGGTGCATTTATGGATCGCAGCATTTTAGAAAGCGATCCGCATCGAGTGTTAGAAGGAATGGCAATCGCAGCTTATGCTGTAGGAGCTAATCAAGGGTATATTTATATACGAGCTGAATATCCTACTGCGATCGCTCGTTTGCAACTTGCAATCCGCCAAGCTCAACGCTTAGGTTTACTAGGCAGTCAAATTTTCGAGTCTCCTTTGGATTTTAAAATCGATATCCGCATTGGTGCAGGTGCTTATGTCTGCGGTGAAGAAACTGCATTAATGGCATCAATTGAAGGTCAACGCGGTACTCCTCATCCTCGTCCACCTTATCCAGCTGAATCTGGTTTGTGGGGATATCCTACTTTACTTAATAATGTAGAAACCTTCGCTAATATTACACCGATTATTCGTAACGGTGCTGACTGGTTTGCCAGTATTGGTACAGAAAAAAGCAAAGGAACTAAAGTCTTCGCTCTAGCAGGAAAAATCCGCAATACTGGTTTAATTGAAGTCCCTATGGGAACAACATTGCGACAAATAGTTGAAGACATGGGCGGTGGTGTACCGGATAGCGGTTGTGCTAAAGCTGTGCAAACAGGTGGACCTTCAGGAGGGTGTATCCCAGCATTAGCTTTTGACACTCCTGTAGACTACGAATCGCTGATTCAGTTAGGTTCAATTATGGGTTCCGGCGGTATGATTGTGATGGATCAAAGTACCAATATGGTGGATGTTGCCCGCTTTTTCATGGAATTTTGCATGGATGAGTCTTGCGGTAAGTGCATTCCCTGTCGCGTTGGTACTGTACAGTTACATTGTCTGTTAACTAAAATTCGTCAAGGCGAAGCATCACTAGCTGATTTGGAACTCTTAGAAGAACTGTGTGACATGGTGAAGTCTACCAGTTTATGCGGTCTTGGTCAGTCTGCACCAAATCCTGTTTTCAGTACTTTACGTTATTTCCGCGACGAGTATTTAGCGTTAATTAATAGCACTCAATAAACTTCCTGCATGAGGGCTGGGTAAATAAATTCACAGCCAAATACAATCTTTTCCCGTGTAATTACTGCAAAAAAAATGTTAGAGAGTATGAAGTAATACTTTATTTGGCTAGCCTCGACTTCAGTTGGTTTCCAACTGTCATTCATCTTTTTGATTCTCCTCACAAAATCTTCAATTTTCTGACTTAGGATGAGCATGAAGTGTAAAAGAGTTCGTCAAAACTAAGAATCAGTCGATTGACAACTACAAACCACTCTATATGAGTTATAAAAAAATTTTGATTACCCGTCATGGTGGTTCAGAAGTTTTACAACTCAGTGAAGCTGAATTACCAGAACCTGAAGATGATGAAGTTCGGGTGCGAATTCTAGCGACGACAGTTGCTTTTACTGATATTCTTATTCGCGAGGGGTTGTATCCAGGTGTACCGCAAACACCGTTTTCTCCTGGTTATGCGATCGCTGGTATTGTAGACAAGCTAGGCTTGACAGTATCTACCCTTGAACTAGGACAGCGAATTGTTGCGCTCACAATTGTCGGTGGTTACAGTGAGTTTTTGTGTTTGCCCGCAACAGAATTAGTACTCATACCAGACACAGTTGATGCTGTTGAAGCGGTTTGCTTGGTACTGCAATATGTGAGTGCTTATCAACTATTACATCGCATTGCTAAAGTTAAACCCAAAGAACGCATTCTCATTCACGGTGCAGCAGGAGGAGTCGGTACAGCACTATTAAAATTAGGTAAGCTGGCAAACTTGGAGATGTATGGAACAGCCTCGAAACCAAAACATGAACTCGTTGCGAGTTTAGGGGGAGTTCCAATTGATTACAAACAAAAAGATTTTGTTAAACAAATTTATAACTTGACAGGTGATGGCGTAGATGTTGTTTTCGATGCGATTGGTGGCAGTCACTTGTTTAGTTCATACAAAGCACTACGCAACAAAGGACGATTGATCAATTACGGTTTTTCTTCAGCTTTAGCTACCAAGCACAATCGAAAAGTGAAGCTAGCTGCTAGTTTACTTTTGTTATCGTTGTTGCAGTTGTTACCAGATAGTCACCAAGCAGTTTTTTATAACATTGCTGATAGTAAAAAGCGGCATTCAGACTGGTTTCGAGAAGATTTAACCACACTTTTAGACTTACTTGCACGCAAGCAAATTCAACCGATTATCGCCGATTGCCTACCGCTAGAAAAAGCAGCTGATGCCCACAAATTACTAGAAACTTCCGCTGTCAGTGGTCAGCTAGTCCTGATGTGCAGTAATTGAGGTCATTATATTATGCCTAACTCAAATCATTCCTTTGATTGTTTATACTGAGCACTTGCTTTTAATTTTAAAAATTGTAGAAGCTGTGACAACATAGAGGACACCTCAATGCAACGAAAACTCTTTAATCGACTGGTTTGGATGGTGGTATCCGCTCTGATCGCCATTCTCATCTCAGCAACTGTTTCAGCACAAACCGATATTAATATCAATGACAGAAATTTTATTCGGGTTGGGGGTGATGTTATCGTTCCTGCCAATCAGGTTATTGAAAACGCTCATGCAATTGGTGGAGATGTCACGATTGAAGAGGGTGCAAGAGTTACCCAAACAGCGATCGCAATTGGGGGCGATGTCATTTTGGCAGAAAATGCCCGTGTCGATGGAGATGCTTATGCCGTAGGCGGTGATATTGTCAGAGCAGCAGGAGCTACAATCGGAGGGTCATCGCAAATCTTCACTGAACAGGGGCGTTGGGGAATGCATGGTTCCAGGAGGAGAGGCATCGATGGCTTCTGGTTTCACTACTTATCGAGTGTTGCTGCGCATCTGCTGACAGTATTGCTAAGTGCTGTCGTAGGCATTTTCATCCTGCGTTGGCGACCTAATTTCTTACTAAACCTAGCAGAAACGGTTCGCGAATACCCAGTTCAATGTGCATTGTGGGGGTTAGGAGGTATAGTCGCTGTTATTTTACTCGTCATTCTTTTAGCCATCAGCTTGATTGGTATTCCGCTGTTGCCCTTGGTTGGTTTAAGTGTTGCTATTGTTGTGCTATTAGGAACGCTGGGTGTGGCGCTGTGGATTGGCGAAAAAACGCGGGCGAAGTCAGAACATACTCCAGTACAACAACTCCTGATGGGCTTGCTGATCTTAGGTTTAATCGGTTTAGTTCCAGGGCTTGGAGGATTGATTTTGTCTGTGGCAAATTTGGTTGGCTTTGGTGCAGTCTTGACATGGCTGTTGAATAAGCGACAACCACAGCTATCTAGATAATATGAGTAGTCTTACTAAGCCTAAAGACCGCTTATCTTGGTTGTGGCTTGCGATCGCTGCCACATGATTACGATTTTTTGCCCTGGGATATAGAACTATGTTGTCTAGCATTATTCATTAAATTCTTTGCCACCGTCACAAATTCCTCAAACTCTTTGCTTATAACTCAAGATGGAAGCACGCTACTCATACAGCAGGTCAAATGCCATTACATATTCAATTACTGGCAGCTAATGGTAACGTTATTAATGAAGTTTGGCGAAACTAGTAAGTTGAGGTTAGTAGTCCACGGCAGTGGATATGGTTTGTTTAGCTACGAATTTGCCAAGCGTTGTGGAATCTCCTCACAAGTTCCTCAAAATTTCACTTTAGCTTCAAAGTAAAGCTTATCTGGGTAGCATGAATTCCCACCCTATATTTAAAAATGTCATATTGATTGGTTATGGCAATCGCTTACGCAACGATGATGGAGTTGGACAAGCGGTAGCTGATGCTGTTGCTGCATGGAAATTACCGCATGTACGAGCGATCGCGACTCACCAACTGACTCCTGAACTAGTAGAAATGTTGGCAACTGCCGATCTCGCTATTTTTAGCGACGCCTACTCGACAGACACACTCCAAATTCAAGTGCAGCTTCTCGAACCTGCACCATCTCGGATGATAACGGGTCACTGCTGCGAACCACAAATGTTACTGGCGATCGCACAGCTGCTTTATGGCTATTGTCCCTCTTCTTGGTTAGTCAAAATACCAGCAATTAATTTTAGTTTAGGCGATCGCTTTTCAACTGTTGCTCAACATGGTATGGCGCAAGCTTTAAAGCAAATTGAGTTTTTGATTCTTCAGCAGGAAGTCACCTATGCATGAAGTAGCAATTATGCAAAACGCTTTGGATATTGCCCTCCAGCAAGCACACTTAGCAGGAGGAACTCAAATTCATGTACTCAAGCTGCGCATTGGTGAGTTATCGGGAGTCGTCCCAGAAGCGTTAGAGTTTGCGTTTGATGTCGTTGTCCAAGGAACGATCGCTGCTGATGCGCACTTAGAAATTGATTACATTCCCGTTGTTTGTCACTGTTCCAACTGTCATCTAGATTTTCAACCAGCCAATCTATTTTATGATTGCTACCAATGTCACCAAATCAGCATTGATGTAGTCCGTGGTCAAGAATTAGAAATCGCTTCTTTGGAGGTGTCTTGATATGTGCCAAACCTGCGGTTGTGATGAGCGCGAATCAAGCGTAAATGGTGACTTAAAGCAAATTAATGTTGGGCAAGAAATTCTGCATAAAAATACCCAATTAGCACAACAGAATCGCGCCTACTTCAAGTCTAAAGGTGTATTGGTATTAAATATCCTTTCCTCACCTGGTTCAGGAAAAACGGCACTGATTGAAAGGATGCTGCAATGTAGTCAATTCCGCATCGGAGCTATTGTAGGCGATTTAGAAACAGATAACGACGCCAAACGCTTGCGATCGCATGGCGTACCCGCAGTCCAAATTACAACAGGTAACATCTGTCATCTAGAAGCAGGCATGATAGCACGAGCAAGCAAACAACTCAAGCTAGATGCTTTAGATTTATTAATCATTGAAAACGTGGGAAATTTAGTTTGCCCTGCGGCGTATGATTTGGGTGAAGATTTGCGTATTGTCTTGCTCTCTGTCACCGAAGGAGAAGATAAACCGCTCAAGTATCCGACACTCTTTAAAACTGCGCAAGTGGCAATTGTTAACAAAATCGATCTTGCCCAAGCGGTGGAATTTGACCGCGAACAGGCGATCGCCAATATCGAACGCATTGCACCACAAGCCATGATTTTTGCAGTTTCAGCAAAGACAGGTCAAGGCATGGAAGACTGGGATACCTATCTCGAACAAAAGTATAGAGGAATCGGTAATGCAAGTTTTCAAGTCAAACGATCCAGCTTATGATATCCTTCGCCTTGAGCGTCAACCTTTAAATGCAATTTTTGCTCCGCAGACTGTAGCTGTCATAGGTGCTAGCGATCAGGCTAATAGTGTAGGACGGACTATTTTATGGAACCTAATCAGCCATCCTTTTGGTGGTACTGTATTCCCTGTAAATCCTAAACGACATAGCGTATTAGGAATCAAGACATACGCCACAGTTAAGGATATCCCAGAATCTATCGATCTGGCGATTATTGCCACACCCGCGTCAACGGTACCAGATATCATTGCTGAATGTGTGGATGCAGGCGTTGAAGGTGCAATTATCGTTTCTGCTGGGTTTAGAGAAATTGGTACAGTCGGTGCTGAGTTAGAGCAGCAAATTAAACAGCAGTTACGTCGTGGCAAAATGCGTTTAATTGGACCTAATTGCTTGGGCGTCATGCACCCCCGCAACGGCATCAATGCGACTTTCGCAAGCGTCATGGCGCGTCCTGGTAATGTCGGCTTTATTAGCCAAAGTGGTGCGCTGTGCACTGCTATTCTTGATTGGAGTTTGCGAGAAAACGTCGGTTTTAGTGCCTTTATTTCGATTGGCTCAATGCTTGATGTCAGTTGGGGCGATCTGATTTACTACCTCGGTGACGATCCGCACACTCATAGCATTGTGATTTATATGGAATCAATCGGCGATGCGCGTTCGTTTTTATCTGCTGCGCGTGAGGTTGCATTGACTAAGCCTATTATTGTCCTCAAAGCAGGTCGAACTGAAGCCGCAGCTAAGGCTGCAACTTCGCATACGGGAGCATTAACAGATAGTGATGAAGTCATTGATGCTGCTTTTCGTCGCTGTGGAGTTTTGCGAGTTAATAGTATATCTGACTTATTTGATATGGCAGAAGTGCTAGCAAAACAACCGCGTCCCAAAGGATCGCGATTGACAATTATCACGAATGCAGGAGGTCCAGGAGTTCTTGCTACCGATGCACTGATGACAACTGGCGGCGAACTCGCAGAAGTATCCGCAAGTGCGATCGCTGCCCTAAATCAACTGCTACCGCCTCACTGGAGTCATGGCAATCCAATTGATATTCTCGGTGATGCTGAACCAGAACGTTATCTGCAAGCTTTAGAAATTGTTGCAACAGATCCGAGCAGTGATGGTATACTCGTGATTCTGACGCCGCAAGCTATGACCGATCCCACGCTGACAGCTGAACGGTTGAAGTCATATATCGCAACGCATACCGCCTCTGCACGCAAACCTATTCTTGCCAGTTGGATGGGAGGAACTGAAGTCGCAACAGGCGAAATGATTCTTAATCGCGCCAGTATTCCAACTTATCCTTATCCAGATACCGCTGCCCGCGTATTTAATTATATGTGGCAGTATAGCTACAACTTGCGTGGCATATACGAAACACCGGTACTCAGTACTCATGCCGCTGATGGTGCTACGGTTCGTACTTTAGTAGAAACAACAATTGCCAAAATCCATCAGGCACGCATGATTCTTACAGAAGTTGAATCTAAACAGATTCTAGCAGCTTATGGCATTCCGATTGTTGCAACTTGTGTTGCTAAAAGTGAAGCGGAAGCAATTAACTGTGCTGAAGGAATCGGTTATCCAGTTGTTCTCAAACTTTTCTCTGAAACAATTACTCATAAAACTGATGTCGGCGGCGTACAGTTGAATTTGCCCAATGCAGCAGCTGTGCAACGAGCATATCAAGCTATTGCTACATCAGTCAGCGACAAAGTTGGTGTTGAGCATTTCTTGGGCGTTACCGTGCAACCAATGGTGAGTACAGATGGTTATGAATTAATTATCGGTAGCAGTCTCGATTTACACTTTGGTCCAGTCTTGTTGTTTGGTTCAGGAGGGCAACTAGTAGAAGTCTTTCAAGATCGGGCGATCGCTTTACCTCCCCTCAACACCACTTTAGCGCGGCGCATGATGGAACAAACTCGCATTTATAAAGCACTTTTAGGCTTGCGGGGTCGTCAGCCTATCGATATGAACGCCCTAGAACAGCTGATGGTGCGCTTTAGTCAGTTAGTCGTTGAACAACGTTGGATTAAAGAAATTGACATCAACCCGTTGCTTGCTTCTCCTCATGGACTGATTGCGCTTGATGCTCGAGTCATTTTACACGAACCAAACATCACTGCAGATGAATTACCTCAACTCGCTATTCGTCCTTATCCAACTCAGTATGTCACTGATTGGACAATGAAAGATGGTACTTCAGTAACTATCCGCCCTATTCGTCCTGAAGATGAACCGTTGATGATCCAGTTCCATCAAACATTATCAGAACAAAGTATCTATTTTCGTTACTTTCATTTAGTGAAACTCAGTCAACGAGTTACCCACGAACGGTTAATCCGCATATGCTTTATTGATTACGACCGCGAAATGGCACTGGTGGCTGAATATCAAAATCCCCAGACAAAAGTCAGTGAAATTTTAGCATTAGGTAGGTTGAGCAAGTTGCATAGTACCAATGAAGCAGAATTCGCCCTCTTAGTGAGCGATCGCTTTCAGTGCCAAGGCTTAGGTACAGAGTTATTAAAACGGCTACTGCAAGTAGGTCGTAACGAACATCTTAAGCACATCCATGCAGAAATTCTTCGCGATAATCGAGCAATGCAACATGTCTGTGAAAAACTGGGTTTCCAAATTCATCGTACAGAAGATCCCTCTGTCGTCAAAGCAGAAATTATTCTGTCTAGTAAGTAACTACGTAAACTGCTGTTGATGGTTGAGCTATTAACCAGCATCAAACGTAACTAGGACAAGATGCCAATCTTAAAACGTTTGCATATAACTATTCAAGGAACTGTACAGGGGGTAGGCTTCCGTCCTTTCATCTACCGCTTGGCAACAGAATTAGGACTTGTAGGATGGGTGAACAATTTTGCTGGAGGAGTTGCAATCGAAGTTGAGGGAAGTCAAACACAGTTGCAGGCTTTTTACTCCAGATTTACAAAGAATTGCCACCTCATGCGTCGATCCAAAGTTTGGAAACTTCATATCTCACTCCTGTAGGCTACAAGCAATTTGAAATTCGTGCTAGTACTGGCGGTGAGAACACAGCGCTGATTTTACCTGATATTGCTACCTGCGCCGATTGTCTGCGCGAAATTTTTGATAAGCGCGATCGCCGTTATCTTTATCCTTTTACGAACTGCACTCACTGCGGTCCTCGTTTCAGCATTATCACTGCCTTGCCCTACGATCGCGCCAATACGACAATGCAAAAGTTTGAGATGTGCGATCGCTGTCAAGCTGAGTATCATAATCCCTTAAATCGCCGTTTCCACGCCCAACCAAACGCTTGTGCTGAATGCGGTCCTCATTTAGAGTTGTGGCAAGATGGTCATGTTCTCACATCTCATTATCAAGCACTCCAGCAAGCAGTTGAAGAAATTCGTAAGGGCAAGATTGTTGCTATTAAAGGTCTTGGTGGATTTCATTTAGTAGTCGATGCACGTCACCAACAAGCAGTTACTAAACTGCGCTACTGCAAGCAACGAGCGAAACCCTTTGCTTTAATGTATCCATCACTGCAACTCATTAAGGCGCACTGCGAAGTTTCAAATTTAGAAACTCAACTACTACTTTCGCCCCAAGCTCCCATTGTACTGCTGCGACGCAAACTTAAGTCTGGCATGGCGATCGCTCCTGCGGTTGCTCCCGACAATCCTTATTTAGGGGTGATGTTGCCATATACACCATTACATCACTTACTTATGTCGCAACTTGGTTTTCCAGTCGTGGCGACTAGTGGAAATCTCACGGATGAACCTATTTGTATAGATGAGCGCGAAGCAATCCAGTATTTAAGTCATATTGCTACAGTTTTCCTCATTCATAACCGACCAATTACTCGACCGATAGACGATTCTGTGGTGCGTGTCATCATGGAACGGGAATTATTGTTACGTCGCGCCCGTGGTTATGCACCCTTACCGATTGCCATTAACCTGTCACTCAAAACTCAACAACCGCAGTCTAAACTCCTAGCAGTAGGGGCACATTTTAAAAATACGATCGCATTTTCGCTTCCTCAGCAAGTTTTTGTGAGTCAACACATTGGCGATTTAGCAACAGTAGCAGCACTCAAAGCATTCAATCAAGCGATCGCCGACTTTCAACAACTCTATCAATTGCAACCACTAACTATAGCTTGTGATGCTCATCCCGATTATGTTTCGACACAATTCGCTCAAAATTCTGGCTTACCAACTATACCAGTGCAACATCATTACGCTCATGTTCTCTCATGTATGGCAGAAAATGACTTACTTAGCAATGAGAATTCTATCTTAGGTATTGCTTGGGATGGTACTGGTTATGGACTAGATGGCACAATTTGGGGAGGTGAATTTCTGCAAATTCAACCTTTGCGATCGCTAACAAGCGATCCGGAAATACCATTTCAACGAGTTGCCCACTTGCGCACTTTTCGGCTTCCTGGTGGGGAAAAAGCAATTAAAGAACCAAGACGAGTAGCAATTGGCTTGCTTTACGAAATTGCGGGAGATGCACTGTTTACAATGAATGAATTAGCACCTGTACAAGCTTTTAACGCTCAGGAGTTAAGGATTTTGCGGACAATGCTGCAAAGAAATATTAACACTGCGATCACTTCGAGTGCAGGGCGATTATTTGATGCGATCGCCGCCATCATTGGGCTACGTCAGTATACTCAGTTTGAAGGACAGGCGGCAATGGAGTTAGAGTTTGCGATCGCCGAATTGAACACTGATGACTGCTACAGCTTTGAAATAACAACAAGAGCAAATTCACCTTTGATTATTGATTGGATGCCAACAGTGCAAGGTGTTTTAGCAGACTTAAGTTGTGAGTTATCGCAGAGATACATTTCAGCAAAATTTCACAATACATTAGTGGAAATGATGGTTGTTGTAGCGCAGCAAATTGGTGCCGAACAAGTGGTGCTGACGGGTGGCTGTTTCCAAAATAAGTACTTAATTGAACGCACCATTCAACGCTTAACTCAAGAAAGTTTTCACCCTTATTGGCATCAACAAGTTCCACCTCATGATGGTGGTATTGCATTAGGACAAATTGTGGCAGCATTGCGTGTCATCTAGTCAGGAGTGATCAATTATGTGTTTGGCAGTTCCAGGAAAAATCATCAGTATCAATCATCATGAAAACCCGCTACTTCAAACTGGAAGAGTCAGCTTTGGAGGAGTCATTAAAGAAGTGAGTCTTGCCTATGTTCCTACTGCAAAAGTTGATGATTACGCAATTATTCATGCAGGATTTGCGATTAGTCTACTCAATATTGAGGAGGCACAAAGTACGCTGACGTATTTGCAACAGATAAGTGAGCGTAATATTTCTCGCAATCAATAGGAGTGTAACAATAGTATGGGGATTGTAATTGCATGCACCTGCATAGCTAGCAGGTCGTTAAAATACCCCGATTCAACCGTTGCATCCAACTTCTTCATGAGTTTATTTTTTGCCTTAGGAATTCTGTTTATCTTGCTGATAGCTGCGATCGCCCTTTATCTATTTACTGCCCGTCGTTATCAATCGTCTGACTCGGTTGCTAACTCTTACGACCAATGGACTGAAGACGGAATTTTAGAGTTTTATTGGGGCGAACACATTCACTTAGGACACTATGGTTCGCCACCACGACGCAAAGATTTTCTAACTGCTAAATCTGACTTTGTACATGAAATGGTGCGCTGGGGTGAGTTAGACAAGTTTCCCCCTGGCACAACTGTCCTGGATGTTGGCTGTGGTATTGGGGGAAGCAGTCGCATTTTGGCACAAGATTATCGGTTTGCTGTCACCGGAATTACGATTAGCCCGACTCAAGTGCTTCGTGCCCAGCAGCTGACTCCCAAAGACTTAGATGTCCGGTTTCAGGTAGACGATGCTATGGCGATGTCGTTTCCTGATGCTAGTTTTGATGTCGTCTGGTCAATTGAGGCAGGTCCCCATATGCCTGATAAAGCAATCTTTGCCAAAGAGTTGATGCGAGTGTTAAAGCCTGGTGGCGTGCTAGTAGTTGCTGATTGGAATCAGCGAGATGCGCGTCAAAAGCCGCTCAATTTTTGGGAAAAGCCTGTCATGCGACAACTGCTAGATCAATGGTCTCATCCTGAATTTTCCAGTATTGAAGGATTTGCTGAACTTTTGGCAGAGACAGGATTTGTTGAAGGAAAAGTTATCACTGCTGATTGGACAGAACCAACTCTACCATCTTGGATTGATTCAATTTGGCAAGGCGTGGCTCGACCTGAAGGCTTGGTACGGTTTGGTTTACTAGGATTGCTCAAGTCTTTGCGAGAAGTCCCAACTCTACTTCTGATGCGGTTAGCATTTGGCACAGGACTTTGCCGATTTGGTATGTTTCGCGCTATCCGAAACAATCAAGAAACAGCAAATGAGTTGCAAGCAGTTCATGCGAAGGCAAAATAATGTTACTAGATCAATAAAGTCTATCTTCTGGCAAATGCACACTATTAAGCAGCACATTGCTCATGACTTTCAGGAGATCTATAAAGTTATGGTCTCCGGTGCGCGATCGCTTCTTGGCTAGTGTTAGAGGAAGTTGTAAGTATAATTACAACCGTTCAATAATATGACTGTTTTATTTTCACTTAAACCAATGTAAAGCGGACATTAATAGGAAAACGTACACAAATCGGGATGACTGGATTCGAACCAGCGACCCCTTCGTCCCGAACGAAGTGCGCTACCAAGCTGCGCTACATCCCGCTACTACTTATAAGTAGTCATCATTGACTCTAAAGCATTCTAACACATACCTGTTCGCCCACTGAATTTTGTATTTTGTTTGGGTCAAAAATAGGTCAGAAACCGTAGGGCAGGTAACGATAGAAATGCTGAAAGTAGAGTGTTATGTAGTCGGTTAGTCAACACATAAAGGGAAAGAGATCAAATATTCTTTCCCTTAATTGACCGCTAACGCCGAGGTAACAAAGCAATAGGATTAACGGCTCCTTTACCTGAAGGATGGACTTCAAAATGCAAGTGAGGACCTGTACTAAAACCAGTGCTACCCATCTCTGCAATATGTTGTCCTTGTTCTACTTCTTGCCCTGCACGCACTAAGATTCGGTTATTGTGAGCATAGCGAGTAAGAGAACCATTCGGGTGTCTAATATCGACTAAATTTCCATAACCTCCAGAATTCCAGCCTGCCCTGACAACAACACCAGAAGCGGCAGCAAAAATAGGAGTTCCGACAGGTGCTGCAACATCAATGCCGCGGTGCATTCTTCCCCAACGCCAGCCATAGCCAGAAGAGAGAACGCCTTTTGCAGGCCAAATATAACCGTTGAATGGTGCTGACATGCCAGTTCTAGGCAAATACATATCTGCTGCACCCAACGGTGGTAGTTCTGGAGATACCTGTCGTCCTCGTAGCGAGTGTAGCGCTTCAGTCGGATCGACATCAGTAGGTGCAGTTGCTAGTCTAGCTCTAATTGTCTTGGAGTTAGAATTACTTGCCTGAGCAACGCGAAATTCTGGATTAACGGGTTCAGCTGTAATTGCGCGGGGGCGGCTAGGACTATTAGCTACAGAAGCTACTGGTTTAGTTTTCGCCAAAGGCGCAGCAACACTTACAATTTCTGTTGCTTTAGTTTGCTGCTCAGTAACAGCACCTGAAGAACTAGCAAGTTGAGTAGTGTATTTTTGTCGCAACTGTTCAATTTCTGCTTGCAATCCTCGAACGTAAAAACTCGGTGGATCAAGCGGCTCTTCGTTAGATAAACTACCACCCATACCAGTTGAGTTGTTCACAACTTGGGGTGCAGGCTGCGTTGTTAGATTGTTATGAGCTAATGCGGGCGCTTGCCCTTCGCCGTTGTTGGTGATTGTCGCAGATACTACTGGCACAACTGCGATTTGCTGTGGAGGACGATCGCTGACACTTATATTTTGAGCAACAGCACCGTTGTATGCCGACGTCGGAATAGTAATGTTTTGGTTAATCTGGAGCCGATCGGGATTAGAGATTTGGTTAGCAGCGATCAACTCATGTAGTGGAATGTCATATTCACGAGCGATCGCAGTTAATGTATCTCCTGGTTTGACTTGGTATGCTGTTGATAACGCCGCTTGGACACTTACTGTAGCTGTGTCCTCAATGGCTTGAGAAATGACATAAACTGTGTCTGGTGTGTTTAACTCAGGCTCGGCAACTACATTTTGCTTCTCTGCTGTTTGAGTTCGTAACCGCTGCGCAAGAGCTTGTAGTCTTGCAGTTTCTGTATCTTGAGCTACTGTATCCTGTGTAGAACTTGGTGTGACATTCTGTAGCTCGTTAGTAACTCCAAATTCTGCTGGTTTTAGCAATGTTGCATTAGCTGAATTTTGAGTAGAGTCAATTTGTGTCTCTTGTTTTTGTTGCGCACTCGCACTGTTTACATTTACTTGTGGAATGACTTCCTCAGGTGTTGTTCCTACAGATTTCTTGATCTCAACAACGATACCATTACTGCTGGGTTCAATTGCTGTTTGAGTTCTAGTAGTAGGCGCAATATTGAGCGGGTCTAAGCTGCGTGTAGACTGTGGAGTATTAAAAATAGATGGTGATACAATTTGTGGAACTTGAGTATTGACAATAAAACTTTGATTCCCGCCTGCTGGCTGCGAGTCTACAGTTGCCTTTTTTTCTGGTGATACCACATCACTAGGTCTACTTGCCTGATTTTGACTTGGCACTTCATAGTTAGACTGGCTAGGGACTGGTGTTGGTTGATTAAGCTGGATATTGCTGTTATTTGCATCTTGTCTAGCAGTTTCCACAATCTGTGGAGTTACTAGATTGTTTGTAGACGAACTGAACTCCTCAGACCGCAACTTTGCCGCACTATTTATTGAGTGGTTCGACTGTTGCTTTAAGCGATGAACTAACAACTTTTGTCTAGCACTAACAGTATTGCTATCTTTCGTTGTTGCTGATGCTGTATTTTGCAGTTGATTGCGACTAGTATTGCTGACTGGCTGTGTAGATGAGTCCTGCTGAAGTGCACTCGACTGATTTACTTTATTCGCTGATTTTAATCTCTGTACCAAGCGCTCTTGACGCTCCACAGCTGGTGCTTTATCTGTATTGGCTTGGTGATGATTTACAGTAGTGATTTCTACTCGGCTTGGTGCTATTGATTTGGGTTTTGTATTTGTGCTTGGACTTGCATTTATCACTAAATTTTGCTGCCGCTGTTCAACTTGAATCGGAGTTGTGGCAGGCGTTTTCACTTGCACTGTGCTTTTCGCAGTAGGAGGACTCACTGGCTGAGACACATTACTCTTTACTGGTAACTCAGGAGCAGGTGCAATCGGCATAGGAACCGCAGTATTCACTGGCGCTGGTATAGCTTCTATGACTACTGATTTTGGCTGTGTTGGGGTGGTTGTTGCCACCGACACCTTACTAGCTGTTGGTTCTTCACCTTGTGGTATTTCAGCTGCCGGCGCGCGATCGTGTCGAGTCAGTAAAAGGTTGGGTCCTCCCATTGAAATCGCGATCGCCATCATCGCGACCGAAGTGCGCACTCGCCGTTTGACCTTGGGCTGAACGGGCTGCAATTGTTCCTCTGAAACTGCTTTACTTTCTGCACTAGTAGGAACAGCCTTAACCTTTTTCATCCATGCTCTTTTCAAAAATGACCTCCTATGAGCAATAGGGCTTACCTGATCTCGATTCATCGAGTTTATTACTAGTTAATGAATTAGGCTACTACTTTTGATAGATTCACCTCGCACCCAGTAGACATACTTAAGCAAGATTACTAAGCATTTTTGATTTAGACAAGTTTACATCAACTCGTAACAATTGCAACTAGTGATTTTTTCACCTTTTTCGCTGGTTGATTGCTATGACCATCAGACTGTAACAAGTAGCAGTTGCCACTATCATTGATGCGCGCGATCGCAATTGTGATGTAATTAATTTTTTTTACAAAATTAAAACTAGCTGTGCTCATACCCATTAATGCTGCTATTTTGCCCATCCGACTACTGATGCTTCATTTGATTGTTTGTGTGTCTTGTGCGCTTAGCGATTCTAAGCACTATGTTTAATCTGCCTTCTAACCGCAATTAGAAGAACTCTTAGGCAAGTACAATAACTCAGCTTGTTGATTGTACTCGCTTTAATCAGGTTTGATCCTGAAAGACTTAACATATTTAGTCTATTTAGAATGAATAAAATCTATCGCTTTCTGCTGCTAAAAGCTCTTTTTTACTATAAAAATTTCTTATGAATAATGAGCAGATGCCATTGTTGAGCTAAGGCAAAGCTGTTCATACTTCATTTTTTTAATTGACGTATAAATTGATGCTGATAACCTCAACAATTTTCTGTATGACTATAAGCGTAAGTCATTAAATATTAATTCAAGCAAAAATACTTAAAATGTAGGAAAATACAAGCTGATCGGCGCATCTTTACAAACAAACTCAGATCAGAAGTCCTAATTGACGTCGAGCTTCAAATAACCCTATAGCAGCACTTACTGAGAGATTTAAGCTACGAACCTTTGGGTGTGGCATGGGAATATAAACTGTAGCGGTACATTCAGATATAATTTCAGGCGACAAACCTGTTGTTTCGCTACCAAAAAGTAGCCAATCATCAGCTTGAAACTGGAACGCAGCGTAATTGTTTTTTCCCCTCACACTAAACCCAATCGTACGCCCACCGCGTTGTTTGTAGTGAGTTTGAAAAGTATAAAGTGATTCATGGTAGTGTAGATTTACGTAGGGCCAATAATCTAAACCTGCTCGCTTCACATAGCGATCGCTAATTTCAAATCCTAGTGGTCCTACTAAATGAAGCTCAGTACCTGTTGCGGCACAAGTACGAGCAATATTTCCAGTATTTGGGGGAATTTGGGGGTGAACTAAGACAATCTGAGGCATTTGTTCTTGATCCGACTTAGAACATCATAATCGTGTGGGTTCCAGTCAGTACATATCTATAGCCAAACTATAGGTTTTTTAAATAATAGAATGCTCAATAACATTGATTAAATATTTTAAATTCTCCTCATATTTTAAACTTTTATGCTTTTTTCGCTATCCCTTGACTAAGCAGCTACAGGAGGAGAACATAATTCAGTTTCTAGTTCGCGTTCGCGTTCGCGCATTGCTAAGCTTGCTTGAGTTACAATTTGCCGAATATCAAAACCGCAAGAATGAAGTTGCAACCACTGCTGTGCTTCATTACCTTCGCGGAGAATTTTTTGGACTGGTGAAAGAAAACAGTTAAAGCCACTTTGTTTAGCGATCGCCCAAACATCTTGATAAATTTCTGCAATCCAATCTCGTGCTAAGATGCTTCTGCCATCTTGCCAATGCGTCAACTGAGCATTTAAACCGTAGTGTGCTGCGGCAGTTTCATTAGCTATCGTAATTGCCAAAAGTTCTTCGGGAAGGTTTGTTGCAGGTAAAGTACTATTTTCAAGTGGGTCGAGGCTGGGATTGGCAATGAGTTGTAAAAGCCGTGCTTCGAGTAAAGCAGCGATCGCAAGTAAACTAATTGGATCGCTCACAAGATCGCAAATCCGTAATTCTAAACGATTTAAGTCATACGGGCGGCGATCGCCATTTGGTCGTACTGATACCCACAAGTGCCGTACGTTTTGCATCGTACCTGCTGCTAACTGTTCTTCTACCCAACGAGTATGATGTGCGTGACTTTCAAATAAAGGTACGTGAGTGGGAGTTTGGGGAAATAATCCCCAGCGTGTTGAATGATAGCCTGTTGCTTTGCCATCCAGAAAAGGAGATGCGGCACTTAAAGCTAGATATAGTGGCGCTTCTACTCGTACCAAACGACACGCACGTAATAATGTTTCCGGATCTTTAATACCGATATTGATGTGAACGCTGGCAGTGACTACTTTAGTACCATAGGTTTGTTCAATATAGTCATGATAAGAATTACTCGGATCAGAGCGGAAAAAGCGATCGCTTCCACCCAAAGCCAGCGTACTTCCAGGTATTAAAGTATAGTTGCCTAATTTTTGAAGAAATTCGCGTAACTGTAATCGCGGACGCAGCAAGGCACATAGTAAGTCTTCATATTTCCACAAAGGTGGAGTTGTATATTCTACATTGCGACTATCTGGCTCGCGAACAAATCCATCTAAACCGGCTACAATTTTGTCTGAAAGACCGATAACATCACCCTGGGGCGTACCAGTGTACATTTCGACTTCAAAACCTTTTGATAGCAGCACGGTGTTCCCTCGAATTTGGCTAGATTTTTATGTTTTTACAGTGTAAATCTGTGATTTTCACTACGCATCCGTCAAGAGTTTAGCATCTCATCTGTAGCATTTTAAAAGCTGTGTCTTTATGCACTATTTAACAGCGAACATCTATCGAAGGGCATAATTAAATTATAGAAATCACAAGGCTTAGTGGTATCACCTGTAATGATGATAAACTTCACTAGCGGCTCGATGCAGTAAAGAGTGGCGATAAACCAAACTTTTAAAATCATCTGCATAACCGCCACCAATGACACAAGCAACAGGATAACCACTACTAACACAGGTACTTAAAACTTGCATTTCGCGGCGATAGATCCCAGCATCAGTTAAAGCTAATTTACCCAAGCGATCGCCCGCGTGTGGATCGACACCAGCGTCGTATAACACTAAATCTGGCTTCACTTGTGCAAGTAAATCAGGTAAGTAGCTTGCTAAAGTTTGCAAATAGGCATCGTCTTCCATTCCCGCTGGTAAGGGAACATCCAAATCACTTTTTTGTTTAGTTCCAGGAAAATTAACCTCACAGTGCATCGAAAATGTAAAAACACTGGCATCATCTTGAAAGATATAGGCAGTGCCGTCTCCCTGATGCACATCCAAGTCTATAATTAGTACTTTTTCAACAAGTTGCAACTTTTGTAAAACGCGGGCTGCGATCGCCAAATCGTTGAAAATACAAAAACCAGAACCATAACTGGGAAAAGCATGATGTGTTCCTCCCGCAGTGTTACAAGCTAAACCATGACCGAGGGCTAATTTAGCAGTCAGAATTGTCCCACCAACAGCAATACAAGTGCGATTGACTAGCGCAGAACTCCAAGGTAAGCCAATACGGCGTTGGGCTTTAGCATCAAGTGTACCTGTAGAGTAAGCTTGAACATACTCTGGAGTATGAATCAATGTTATCCATTCAGTTAGTGGATAGTCTGGGGTATGAAATTGTGCAGGATGTGCTACGCCATCTGCTATGAGTAGTTCATAGAGTTGGCTAAACTTAGGCATGGGAAAGCGATGACCTGCGGGTAGAGGTACTACGTAGTTAGGATGATAAATAATTGGTAAGTCCATTTTTAGCAGTTAGCGGTTAGCTTTTAGCCATTAGCTAGTAGACAATGAGCCTACGTACTTACTATTCGCAGTTATTGATTTTAATGACAAGTATCCCAATGTAGCTTTCAAATTGAAGTGATATAGAAGCGATCGCAATTTAGATAATGCATATGGAAGGTAAAATACTTTGGCAGCAAGGGAACTCCAAACCAGAAAATCTCAACAATTTTGCGGTTATTAGTCAATGGTGGTCAAGTTTAGCAAATAAACAAGTGATGCTAGCGCAGCGCATGATTCCTCAAACGGGAGACGTTGACGAACTTGACTGGGAGTTACAACGCTTTGATGAAGTTTTTGAAATCAAAAGCCCAGAAATTCGTGGTATTACGCTTTATTGGCAAAAACCCGACTCACCGCAAGTCCGTAACACCACACCGCATCAGTTAGTCTTCGATACTCGCCAACAGCAGTTATATATCTTCCCACAGTCACAAAAACAACTCGTCATCCGTGTAGCCCTACGAGGAATAAGCTATGAAACTATTGAAGTTAAAAATCCTCACTGGTTATACCGCCGTGTAGGAGAAAACCACATTCTCACGCTACGAGACAATCAGCAACAACTAGAAGTGAAAATTACTCTCAATCCTAATAGTCTTAGTCAATTAAAAGAACAAATTCCATAAATAGAGTGTTGAGTTAAGAAAATTCTTCTAATTCAAAATTCAAAACTAGCCAAAGCGCCACGACTCTTTAGGATTCAAAACTTTTGATGTGACTTGAAGTTACGTTTACACGTTTTAGCAGTATTGCAGGAGTCACCGCAATGAAAAAGTTGATTAATCGACCAGAAGATTTTGTGCGTGAGAGTTTGATAGGTATGGCAAAGGCTCATCCTGATCTTTTAAAGGTACAATTTGAGCCAACGTTTGTCTACCGTGCTGTTGCACCTGTACCAGGGAAAGTTGCGATTGTTTCGGGTGGTGGTAGCGGACATGAACCAATGCACGCAGGGTTTGTTGGCTTGGGAATGCTTGATGCAGCTTGTCCTGGTGAAGTTTTTACTTCTCCAACTCCCGATCAAATGCTAGCAGCAGCAAAACAAGTTAATGGTGGCGGTGGAATTCTTTATATCGTCAAAAACTATAGTGGCGATGTGATGAACTTTGAAATGGCAACTGAGTTAGCTCGTGCTGAAGATCTGCGAGTATTGAGTATTTTAATTGATGATGATGTTGCTGTTAAAGATAGTTTATACACCCAAGGAAGGCGAGGCGTAGGAACAACAATATTAGCTGAGAAAATTTGCGGTGCAGCAGCAGAACAAGGATACGATTTACAGCAAATTGCCGATTTGTGTCGCCAAGTTAATCTGAATGGACGCAGTATGGGAGTTGCCTTAACTTCTTGTACTGTACCAGCAAAAGGAACGCCTACTTTTGAATTAGGTGCTAACGAAATTGAAATGGGAATCGGCATTCACGGCGAACCAGGATGCGAAAGAATGTCGATTAAGTCGGCGGATGAGATGACTGAAATACTCGCAACGTCAATTTTTGAGGATGTCGCTTATAGTCGCACAGTACGTGAGTGGGATGAAAATAAAGGGGGATTTGTTGACGTGCAATTAACTGATCCTGAATGGGAAAAGGGCGATCGCCTTCTCGCTTTTGTTAATGGTATGGGTGGTACGCCACTGGCTGAATTATATATTGTCTATCGCAAACTTGCTGAGCTTTGCGAACAACAAGGATATCAAATTGTGCGTAACTTAGTCGGTTCTCATATTACTTCGCTGGATATGCAAGGTTGTTCAATTACACTACTGAAGTTAGATGATGAAATGATTCGACTCTGGGATGCACCCGTGAAAACCGCCAGCTGGCGATGGGGAATTTAATCATGGTGACAAAAGAGCAAATTCTACAATGGTTGCAGCAATTCACCAGTGCGATCGCCCAAAATAAAGAATATTTAACACAATTAGATGCAGCAATCGGTGATGCGGATCACGGGATCAATATGGATCGTGGTTTTCAAAAAGTCGCAAATCAGTTATCAAATTTTGCAGAGCAAGATATCAGCAGTATTTTGAAAAGTGTAAGTATGACACTTATCTCTAGTGTCGGTGGTGCTAGTGGTCCATTGTATGGCAGCTTCTTTTTACGCGCTAGTACCGCAGTTGTAGGAAAACAAGAATTGTCTAACGAAGATATGGTAAGTCTACTGCAAGCAGGGTTAGATGGTGTCTTGCAACGCGGCAAGGCTCAACTTAGTGATAAAACAATGATTGATGCCCTGTCTCCTGCAGTTACAACTTTTACCCAAATTATTAGGGAAGGAAAAACTACCACAGAAGCTATACAACAAGCTACATCTGCAGCAGAACAAGGAATGAAAGCAACTATCCCAATGGTGGCAAAAAAAGGTCGAGCTAGTTACCTAGGCGATCGCAGTATCAATCATCAAGATCCTGGCGCAACATCCGTTTATTTGATGATCCAGAGTTTATCTGAAGTACTTATTGAGTAACTAGATACAACAATTACCAATTACCAATCACCTATTACCAATTAGCAGCAACACTTTTCACGAATCAACTTTAAGCGGTTTAATCACACGCGCGATCGCTTCTTGCACAAAAACCTTAATAAATTCATCGCGGCGGTTGAGTTGAAACTGGCGTTGTACAACCTCAGTAATCCCACCATCACCCCAGTCTTGATCGTGGCGAAAATACTCAATAAAGCTTTTACCAGCAATCCGCGTGAGATACGCAGCAGTGACACCTTGAATTGCTTTACCAACAACAAAAGTCGCAACATGAAATTGCAACGCCGTAGAAAGAATTTGAATTGCACCTTTGACAATACCCAAACTTGCTAAAGTTTTTGCTAAGGAAAGTGCTAACTCTTTACCGCGTTCTAAATTCAATTCACATCCGTAGATTCTACCGATTTCTACTACCATTTGTGCATTGACAGCTGCTGTAGCGAGTAAGTCAACACCTGGCAATGGAGTGACAGAAACAACACCTGCACTGATCCATTGAAAGCGTTCTACTACCTTGTCGGCTTGGCGACGGCGTTGTGCATCAATAATTTGACGGGCTTCTTCTCCTAAGCGCTGCGATTGCAGTAAGATGTTATCTGCTACTAATTCTTCACCTTCCGCACGTAACACAGCAGCCATACGACGGAGTAACGGCATAATATCAGGTTCAGGGTGCAATACCTCACCATTTTCTGATGTCACAGGTTGAGGATTGGCAGCAATTGCCACTATATCGGTAGGCGCAATAAAGTTTTTTACTCGTTCGCGCAGTTGTGCGAGGATAGTCTCGCGGTCTTCATCGGTGTATAGATCCGTTTTATTCAAAACTAAGAGCGATCGCTTGCCAATTTCCGCTAGAGTCTGTAGTGGTTCGTATTCAGAACGTCGCAAATCATTATCAACAACAAACAATAATAAATCGGCTTCTGTCGCCAATTGTCGTGCTAAGCGTTCGCGTTCGGTTCCTGCAACTCCTGCTTCTAAAATTCCTGGTGTATCGGTAATTAAAATCTTGCGTTCCATTCCTTTGAGCCGCAAGCTGTAAGTTTGCCCTTCTTGTGTTGTCCCCATTGGTGCAGCAACTTGTCCAACAATCCGCCCAAAAATAGCATTGACAAGCGAAGTTTTGCCTGCTGAACCTGTTCCAAAGACAACGACTTGCAACGCCCTACGCGACAAACTTGCTTCAATTTCCCGCGATCGCTCTAACAATGCTTGACGTGCCACTTCGTCTTGAATTTGTGTCAGTTGTTGTTGGATGGCACGTAGGTTTTCTTCGGCTGCATCAGTACGTTCTTCAGGAATCCGAATTTGGCGTTGTGCCCGTCGCCGCGATCGCTGTTCGCCTCTTTGTACGATTGCAATGTAGTAAATGACTACACCAATCAGCAATACTACCAAAGCAATAATCAAAAATAGCAACACATCCGCAAGTAGCGGTGAAGTGTAAGACAGTTGCCACAACAACTGTGACAAGCTAGCAAATAACCACAGTAATAGCCCTAAAACAACAATTAGGGCGACAAGCAGCATGACAATGCGTGGAAAAGGCATTTCAGAGGAATGACAAAGAGATGCTTTTGATCTTAGTCTGCTTGCTATTAACTTGAATGCGCCAGCAGGAATACAGCAAATAGAAACGCCACACATTGCGATCGCTGTATTTTCAGATATTAGTAAAACTTAATATTGCGTAAAAGTCTTACACAGATATCACTATAAGCTTAATGCTTTGGGCTTCCATCTCCTAGAGCGTCGATATCTATTTAGGAGGATTGCGTAGTAGAAAACATTCCGCTATATTACCCATAACTGATGAGTTATTAGCTTGAGAATCAAATATGCAAGTATTACTTATCAGCAACTTAGTGGGCAGCCTAATCTTCAACCGCTTGCGGTTAAAGAACGGAGGAACCAAATTTTGGGGCAAATCTCAGTCGATGAGAGAGACACCTTCCAGTCTTAGCCCGTCAGCTAACTTCGTAGGCAATGGAAGGAGTACCTTTGGACGTCAGCTTCAAGCCAAGTGTCCTAGGGTTCTCCCAGTAAATATCACTGACAATATAGTTGT
The DNA here is from genome assembly GCF_002749975.1 of Gloeocapsopsis sp. IPPAS B-1203. Classification (NCBI taxonomy): domain Bacteria; kingdom Bacillati; phylum Cyanobacteriota; class Cyanophyceae; order Chroococcidiopsidales; family Chroococcidiopsidaceae; genus Gloeocapsopsis; species Gloeocapsopsis sp. IPPAS B-1203. Next base: position 198,272 of record NZ_PEIG01000009.1, read on the forward strand.
GTGTATTTGCGAACATTTTGACCCACCTCGTCCACCGCTACAAGTAAACAGAGGTAAGGCATGAAAAATTATTACAAACAATGGATTCTACTTGCAAAACAAGAGCTGAATGGTATTGTTGTAGACTACACCGATCCCGAAGGAAACCATTACAGTGAACCCTTCTGTTTTCAAACTATTGATGAAGCGATCGCTTACGGTCAAGCCTGTATTGACCGTTTGATTCGAGTAAAATCTAAGTCTCCTATCCAAGCAGAGTCATAAAGACAAGCTATTGGCTGTTAGCAATTAGCTTTTAGCTTGGTGTTCAAAACAAAGGAGAGGAATTAGTAAATAACTATAAATTCCTAAGTCGAAAGCTGGCGCGATCGCGTTTTCTTACTCCCGATTCTGATGTCTTCAAATTTTTCTACTGTTAGCTAGAGGTTTTCAACTTGTTGAACAGGGAAAATTGATCTTGCCCATAACTTGAGAAAACCCATGAAACTTTTCGATCAAATTCTTGGTGCAATCAATAATCCTTCACAACAAGCAAGTTCTGGACAGCTAGCTAACATTCTAAACACAGTACAGCAGCTCAGCAGTAGCTACAATACTAATCCTTCCACAATGCAAACACTTATGTCTGTGGTAGGCAGTTCTGTGCGTTCAGGGCTACAACAAAAGCGTTCTAGAGACGGTTACGACCAAACACAAGCATATGTAAATCAATATAGTGGCGCCTCACCAAGTCCGCAAGCAGTTTCTGGACTTTTTTCTCAGAACCAGGTTCAACAGCTAGCACAACTTGCCGCGCAACGGACAGGTTTAAATCCAAACATGATTGTACAGATGTTGCCTATTTTAGTGCCAATTGTGCTGAATTTGTTGCAAAGTGGCAGCCGCGCGCAAAATGCCCCAAACAATCCTCAAACGAGTCAAAATACTGTACTAGACACTTTTTTGGATGCAAATGGCGATGGAGAAGTAGACATTGCTGATGTTATGCAGCTTGCTGGACGCTATCTTGGTCAATCGCGCTTTTAAAGGAGTTGTGAATTCCTCTGCTATCTTAGCGGGAAGCAATTTGTTCTCCCGCCCAAAGTTGCATTTGTCGTAGACCAAAAACAACAGGTTGCTCTACACTTGTTGCCAGTGATGTTTGCCCATTCTCTGCCACTGTCCACATTTGCCATTGCTCATCACCTAACTCACCAACCCGAAAGACAACTCGACTGGGATCAGTTTGACTCCAACCCAATAAAATTGACATGGCATGGTTATTGAAGACTTGTGCAGGAGCAAGTGTTGTTGTCCGGTTTTGATATCGATGCCAAACAACAGCATAATCAGAAATATCAGAAGTACTAAAGAAGCCTTCAAATTGACGTGCGAGTAAGCGATCGCTTGACTTTGACCAACCAATGGGAGATAAAATCGAGATAACTCCTGGCGTCGCGGCTTTTCCTTGCGTCATCAAATGAAGCGCCAATGGAGACGAGGCTTTGACTTCTTGTAGCTGTCCAGTGCGTAAGTTTTCTAAAAACATCACACTGCTGACTTGGCTACGATAAAGTTCTGGCTGTACTTGCATTTGAATGCGACTGTAAGCAGCATACTCGCCATCAGGAGAGAGTAGTGAATGGCTGCGGTAATACCGTACCCCAGAACCTTCGCGGGCACTGACATCCTCGTAAGTTTTCATCACCCAATTCCAAGGAACTGGATAAGGGCTATTTAGGGGATCGATTGATACTGAAGGCTGATCGCCAGTTTGTTGTTCTAAAGGAATAGATTTTAAGGACCTTGAAGCGATTGCTTCAAGAGATTGAGCCGAAGCAGACTGAATTAGTGTAACTCCAGTTGACGGCATGAGTAACATAGCCATAAGCAATTTGAGGCATGGCTGTGGGCGAAACCATCCTGAGAAATAGCGTTGTAGCATTTATACAGTTTTAGGTAGGGCGGTGGCGAGGTAAGCAGCGCCTAAGTAGGCAATTTGGCAGTGTGCTACTTCAGGTATAACAAGATAAGTAGTCAACTGAGAAGACCATTTTCATTAAATTTTTCTACGGCTTGAGTTGGAAACATCAAAATTCAGATAAAGTGGCACAAGCATCCTGCCCGTGACAACCGTCGCTTTTAATGAAAGTCGTATTTTTTGGGACTCCTGATTTCGCAGTACCTACTTTAAAAAGACTGCTACAACACCCAGCAATAGAAGTTGCTGCAGTTGTCACTCAACCCGACAAACGTCGCGGACGTGGGAATCAGTTAAATCCTTCACCAATCAAAACTTTAGCTTTGCAGCATGATATCGCTGTATGGCAACCGCAAAGGGTTAAAAAAGATGCAGAAGCTTTAAATCAATTGCGACAATCTCAGGCAGATGTTTTTGTCGTCGTTGCTTATGGGCAAATTCTGTCCCAAGAAATTTTAGATCTGCCTCGTTTGGGCTGTATCAACGTGCATGGCTCAATCTTACCAAAATATCGAGGCGCAGCGCCGATTCAGTGGTGTATCTATCACGGTGAAACGGAAACTGGAATTACAACAATGCTGATGGATGCAGGTATGGATACAGGTGCAATGCTATTCAAAGCCTACACACCAATTAATCTCCTTGATAATGCTCAAAACGTAGCGCAACGACTAGCGGAAATAGGTGCAGATTTGCTGATAGAAACGCTGTTGAAGTGGGAACATCAAGAAATTCAACCAATTGCGCAAGACGACACCCAAGCAACTTATGCGCCATTAATTAAAAAAGACGATTATATTTTAGATTGGTCAAAACCAGCGATCGCATTACATAACCAAGTACGGGGATTTTTCCCCAACTGCGTCACCAGCTTTCGGGAAGAGTCTTTAAAAGTGATTGCCACAGTTCCCCTTGGCGCTGCCTATTCGTCATTACTACCAGAATTTAGTTTTTTAAAGGAGTATACTTTATTGTCAACAGCAGTTCCAGGTGAAGTCGTCAGCATTGCCAAGGGAACGGGACCAATTGTGCAAACAGGCGAGGGATTATTATTATTACAACAAGTGCAACTTGCGGGTAAACGTCCGCAATCAGGATGGGATTTTGCTAATGGTAGTCGTTTAACAGTAGGAGAAAAGTTACAGACTACAGCACTATAATTGAGTTCTTAAGCTTCAGCAATTTCATAATAACGACAGCGATCGCATGGTCCTTCAGGATTCACGGCACAACGAATTAACTCTGAATGGGCATTGTAACGGCAGCTAGCATCTCCAATTACCCAACGCCCAGCAACAAGGCTTTTTTCACTCGGACGTGGCGCTGACTGGACGTAAATTGCCACCTTATGCAATCGATATCGTCCCGATTTTAAATGGTAGCGGTGGCGCCGCTCTAATACAGCGTAAGTTTTACCCTCAAGATCGAGATAGTTTCCTGGTTGGGGTGTCCAATCTAATTTTACGCTACCCAATGATTGACGTGGGTGCGTCAAAATAATCTCCGTTGGTAGTGACTCTGACTCCATAATCTCTACTCAATGTAAAGCTAACTACATTTGGATGGTATCGCGATCGCACAGCTAACGTGGCAAGTTTAGATTCTGCTTAAGGATTCAAACTCATCTTTGTTGAGTGCGTGGATAACTAAATCGTTACCCAATTCATCTAAAAATCTTTTTTCTCTTTTTAACCCTATTTTCTCCATAACTCGAATCGAAGGCGCATTCACTGCCAAAGCAACCGTAAAAACACGGTGCATTCCTACCTCACGAAATCCTTTCCAAATCAGTGCTTTAGCCCCTTCTGTAGCATAACCTTTTCCCCAAATAGCTTTGCACAATCGATATCCCAATTCAATGTCATCGCCATCGGCGAGTTGAGGATTGAAGTAAGCTGCATGAATTGCTGGACGTAAGTAGAACCAACCAATGAATGCTTGGCTTGACTTTTCAACGGCTGCCCAGCAACCGTAACCATCGTATAGTTCGTAGTAAGCTAGATATTGTGGTAACGTTTTTGTTTGAATTTCTGTGGAATTTGGTAGTTGACCAACATCAGGTGTCAAACGGGTGACTTCAAGATCGCTATTAAGTTCAAATAAATTATCTGCATCATCTTTAGTGAATTGCCGCAAAATCAATCTTTCTGTTTCTAAAAATATCGTCATCTTCAAAGCGAAAATCAAGGCTGTAACACTGATAGCAACGGTCAATTATAGTGAGAACATTGTAGAAGCTCAGAATTATTGCTCCAACTAACTGTTAACCTCGACCCCTGACCCCTGCTATTGTACAAAATAAGTAAATGTGTTTTGGTTGCTTGAGGCTGAACTAAGTTGCTGTAGCATTGATCTCATTAAATTGCTAGCACAAGTTTCTATTGATCGTGCTGGCAATGTTTAAGTACAAGCTTCTCATCATGGTGTTGCAGTGGTAGGAATTGTTCTTGTCTCTCACAGTAAACAGCTAGCAGCAGGTGTACGAGAACTTGCCGCGCAGATGGTTGGTGATGACGTTTCTTTAGCTGTTGCTGCAGGTATTGACGATCCAGTTAATCCCTTGGGTACAGATACCATGCAAGTTTATCAGGCAATTGAGTCAGTTTATAGCGCAGATGGTGTCGTTGTTTTGATGGATCTAGGAAGTGCTTTGTTAAGTGCGGAAATGGCACTAGAGTTTTTGTCTGAGGAACAGCGCGAGAAAATTCATTTATGTGAAGCACCATTTGTTGAAGGTGCGATCGCTGCAACGATTTCAGCCGCATCAGGAAATTCTATCACCCAAGTCATTGCAGATGCACAAGGGGCATTAACAGCCAAAGCGACACAACTAGGAATCAATGAAGCTATCAATAATCAACAAGCACAAGATAGCAACTCCCACATCGCCCAAATTCAAATTACAGTCACTAATAAACTCGGTTTACACGCACGTCCTGCAGCAAAATTTGTGACAACAGCAGCTAAATTTCAAGCGCAGATTGAAGTAAGAAATATCACTAGAAATACAAACTTTGTTAGGGCTGATAGTATCAATCAAGTTGCCACATTAGCAGTTCGTCAAGGACACGAGATTGCGATTGCTGCGACTGGGGTTGATACAGAAGCAGCTTTAGTTGCATTGCAAGAACTAGTCGCAAGTAACTTTGGTGAAGACGATAGTGATTTAGTGCCAATAGGAATTGATGCAAGTGAGAATTCTGTTGCAGGAGAACTCATTGGAATTCCGGCTTCTATTGGAGTTGCGATCGCCCCTATATTTCAATATCGTCCGATAACTGTACGAGTAGAAGAATACATCGTTGAGGATACAGCAACCGAATGGCAACGCTTACAAAGGGCAATTCAAACTGCAACCCAAGATCTTCAAGCTTTGCAAACAACACAGCTTGGCGACGAGGCGGAGATTTTTAGTGCTCATTTACTTGTTCTCCAAGATCCCGCATTACTTGATCCCGTACACCAACGAATTTTTCTACATCACCAAAACGCAGAATTTGCGTGGAAAAGTACGATTGATGAGTTAGCGCATAACTTTTACACTCTAGACGACACTTATTTGCAAGAACGTGCTAATGACATAACTGATGTTGGACAAAAAGTATTGCGATCGCTCAGTGGAATGACAGCATCGACAATTGAACTAACGCAACCTAGCATCTTAGTCACTACCGATTTAAGTCCTTCAGATACCGCGCAACTAGATACAACAAAAGTATTAGGTATCTGTACAACGCGGGGTAGCGCCACTTCACATACGGCAATTTTGGCGCGTACACTTAATATACCAGCCGTTGTTGGTGCTCCAGCAACAATTTTGCATCTCACAAATGGCACACTTCTAGCAATTGATGGCGCGAGTGGTAAAGTTTGGCTAGAACCGGATACAAATACCATAACAACGCTACAAGCTAAGCGTCATGCAATCTTGCAAGCTCAGCAACAAGCACAAACCACTGCACATCAACCTGCAATAACTCGCGATCGCAAACGCATTACAATCGTAGCGAATATTAGCAGTGTTGCAGATGCGAAAACAGCAATAAAAAATGGGGCTGAAGGTGTCGGATTACTTCGTACCGAGTTTCTCTATCTTAATCGCACAACTGCGCCTACTGAAGAGGAACAATTTACAGTTTATCAAGCGATCGCCCAAGTTTTAGAGCGCCGCCCTTTTATCATTCGTACTTTAGATATTGGTGGTGACAAACCACTACCTTATTTGAGGTTACAACCAGAATCTAATCCTTTCTTAGGCAAACGCGGTATTCGTTTTTGTTTAGAAAATCAAGATATTTTCAAAACGCAGTTACGTGCAATTGTGCGAGCTAGTCACGGACATCAAATTAAAATTATGTTTCCCATGATTGCTACTGTGCAAGAAGTACAAGCTGCAAAGGCAATTTTACTAGAAGTCCAAACTGAACTGAGACATGCAAATATTCCTTTTGATGCGACAATGCAAATAGGAATTATGGTGGAGATTCCGTCGGCAGTTGCGATCGCCGATCAATTAGCAACCGAGGTCAATTTTTTCAGTATTGGGACAAATGACTTAAGTCAGTATGTCATGGCAGCAGATCGTACTAATCCTGATGTCGCCATGCTTGCAGATGCTTTACACCCTTCAGTTTTACGCACAATTGAGCAAACTGTAAAAGCTGCACATCACGCTGGAATTTGGGTTGGTTTATGTGGTGAGTTAGCAGCAGATCCTCTTGCTACGTCAATTTTAGTCGGCTTAGGATTAGATGAACTTAGCCTTAATTCGCCAGCGATACCAACAATTAAACATACTATTACTGAGTTAAAAAGATCTGAATCTGAAGCGATCGCGCAAACAGCTTTAAATCTAAATTCAGCACAGGATGTCAAAACATTAGTGACAACTACGACTAATCATCAAGCCGAATTCCATCAAAACTCGCTTGCTTGAATGTGTTGAGCTTGATGTAAGCGATTATTACATTGATTGGTAAATTAAATGAAATAAGCGATCGCTGCATCTACAAGTCAAAATTTTCTTGAATCCTTATATCTTGTTCCCTGTCAGATATCTTATGCTGTTTTTAGCAAGTTAGTATGTGATTTTTTGTTAGCAGTTACTAACATTACTAACATTCATGAGGAGTAGGTGCTTAAATCTTCTTATGCTGCCAGGTTTGCATAAACCACAATCGCATTCAAGGATTTGCTAATGTCAGTTCACTATTCTCCTGAACTACAAATAGAGAATCAGCTGCTTGCAGCCCTACCAACTGAAGATTATCAACGCCTGCTTCCTGAGATGGAAACAGTTAGTTTGCCACAAAGCCAAATTCTCTGGAATGCAGAAGAAGTGATTGAGTATGTGTATTTTCCCAATCGGGCATTAATTTCTTTAGTCACCATCATGGAAAGTGGTGAGATAGTCGAAGTAGGTATAGTTGGTAGGGAAGGTATGACAGGTCTTACGGTATGTTGGGGAGGGGACACTACTACGCTACAGGCGATCGTCCAAATTCCTGGATCTGCCATCAGGATGAGTGCAAAGTTTTTAAAACTGAGTTTGACCGAGGCAGCGCACTGCAAAGTTTACTGTTACGCTATACACAAGCACTGTTTACTCACACCGCACATACAGCAGCTTGTAACCGTCTGCATACAATCGAGGCTCGATTTGCTCGTTGGCTACTTATAGTCCAAGACCGCGTACAATCAAATGAGCTACCTCTGACTCAAGAATTTCTCTCTCATATGCTTGGCACACGCCGTTCTGGTGTTACAGAGGCTGCTAGTAAGTTTAGCAAAGCAGGAATAATCCGCTACAGCCGAGGAAAAATTACTATTCTCGATCGAGAAGCCTTAGAGTCAACTTCTTGCGAGTGCTATCAAACAGTTAAAAAAGAGTTTACCCGTTTGCTAAAAAACTAAACGCGGTTAGGTAGGCTGCAAACAATTTGATTAAACTTAGTATTTATGCCCGAAACCGTACGGAACAATTGGGTGAACATATCTATGCTTTATTTAGTAAATCGTCAAATCCTGTGTAGTGGCTTTGAGGATTTTTTTAAATTCCACCCGACTTAGTAATTACTAAGGATTTGCTTAAACGCACAAGGAATGTAGATGAATAATTTCAACACTGCTGTTATCATCTCTGATCCTACAACTAAGACAATGATAAATCTGTGGGGTAATAGTTGGCAGAAACTTACTCCAATACAACAGCAATTGGTAAGCCAAATTCTAACTGATATAAATAAGTGAATTAGCTTATTTGTTTGACTCAAAATGATTAAAGTATATTCTAAACATAAATTTCGTTTGCTAACAACTTTCTTCAAAAGCTTTTAATTGTTCGTCATTAATTCTACCAGCTTTATATAATGTTTCTGTAATTTCTGAAAGCGTCAATACAGAGTGTGCGCGATAACCATTTTGATGCAATCGATCTTTTACTCCCTGTTCGTGATCTATAAATACAACAATATCTTCTACATTTAAGCCTGCTGATTCAAGTTTTGCAGATCCTTCCATTGCACTTTTGCCACTAATTAAAATATCATCAACGACAACAACCGTTTCCCCAGGATGAAACAGTCCCTCAATTAAGCGTCGAGTACCATGCGCTTTCACTTCTTTGCGTGGAAAGATCATTGGACGATTGAGATGCAAAGCTAAACCAGTAGCAGTAGGTAATGAACCGTAAGGAATTCCTGCGATTCTATCAAAGTTTAGATACTTAAGAATATCAGCGTATGCTAAAAGAATTTGATGAAAAATTTGGGGATTAGAAATGATTTTGCGCAAGTCTATATAGTAAGAAAATGTTGCTCCAGAAGCTTGAACAAAATCACCAAACAAAATACATTCAATGTCATAAAGTTGTAGAATTAAATCAAAATGAGGATGTTTCTCAAGTAAACAAACATCTGGCAACCAAACAGAGCAATTAGAGTCTTCTTGACTACTTTTTGTACGAATTTGATTAACTTTTTGCCGAAGTGAATAAATTTCTTTGGCTGGATTATCTTGACTTAAAATATCTTGAGGCACAGGAACTAATAAACCATTACCGTTTGCATTTAAACCAGCAGTTAAAAGCTGGTTAATATTACCTTCTTCTCCCCAAATGCTGCGTGCCAATATCAGTCTTTCAGGGGCGATCGCCCTCACATGTTTAATAACTTCAGGACTTGTCGTTCCTACTTCAAAACCAAGTTGTTCTGGAGTTCCCCACGTTTTTGCTTCTTTCGTTAAATGCAAGTAAAAAGGCGTTTCGCTTTGAGGATATTGTTGTAAGGCGATCGCACCAGGATTAGAAGTACAACACAAGACAAATACAGCTTTATCAGGATGAACTAAAAACGAGGCTGCATGATCTTGTCCTGCGTAACCATTAATTGTCACTGCATCAACTTGCCAGTTTTGAAAAATAGTTCGCGCAAAGGTTGTACTTGTATTTAAGTCACTATGTTTAGCATCTAAAATGATAGGGATATCGCTAGGAATTGCTGCTAAAGTCCGCTCTAAAAGTTCTAAGCCTCGGCTACCTAAAGCTTCATAGAAACCAAGTGTCGGTTTGTAGGCACAGACTAAATTAGCTGTTTCAACAATGAGAAATTGCAGCCATGTCCATAAGTCTTCAATGATATCTCCAGTTTTATGCTGAGGCATCATTTCTGGATTAGGATCGAGTCCTAAAAATAGCAAGCTATCATTCTGCGCGATCGCTGTATTCAATTTATCAAAAAAGGTCATAGCTACTTTCTCAAATAGTCATTGGGGTAAGTTAGGGTAGCGATCGCCTAAAAGAGATCCTCATTTATCTCAGATTCTGCAATTGCTTAAGTAACTAAAGTTTAGAATAGCAGTACAATGCAACAATAAATTTACAACTCTTAAAGAAATGCCTTTCTGTAGCTTTAGAACAGCCAGATTGCTAAGTAGTATTCTGTAAGGTTGTCATTCTTTAAAATCAAGCGTAATGGCAAAGATATCTAATGAAGTAATCGCCCGATTAGAAGCTGATATCCGCAACAGCCCTTTAGCTGCATATCGATTGGGCAAGGCAAAACAATCAACTAAGTCCATCAATCAAGAATAGGGGAGCGATCGCATTTTTTGGTTCACTGAAAAGCGAGTATCTTTAGCTAGCTGACTGCAACAAGCGTACAAAACCCTCCTGCTCAAAGTGTCGGTCAATAGTTAGAGCTTCAGTAATTCCATGTTGGCGCATCAACACAAAGCTAACTGCATCACTCAAAGAATAAGTCTTATCTTGTCTCACCATCAACAACTTAACTGCTGCTCGATGTCAAGACTCGTCAACTCAAACAGTTTCTATATCGGGGCTGTCTAACAGATCGACCACAAAGGCAAGACCGATGAACTAGAGAAACGCCTCGCATTTGCTAGTGCAGCATACTCAGCAATGACATAGCTGTGAGTCTAGCGATCGGTAGCTTTCTTGTACGCAGCAATAGCTTGTGTATGAAGAGGTTCAGTTTGATAGTGCAGACAAAGCAATCCCGAAGTATCGAGGACATTACTCATCCTCATAGGTGTTCGTATACTCCCTAGCTAAGTCTGCATCAATCTTTCGTTATCTAAACTCGTTGCTTTGTCAAGACTAAGTGCCCCGAAGTGACGCTCGAACCTTGCTCGTGCTACCTCCCAATCGGCTTCAACCACAAGCAAATCGGATATTTGAGAAAACCTCTGCTCTATCAATCTGGCAGCTAAACACTCTGGAGCAATACCAATCGCTGCTGCCTGCTGCTGAATAGCCACAAAAACCTGCTCACTTATTTCCAAGTTAGAGTTTGGCTCATGAAAGTGCTGCAAGATGCTCCAAAAGTTTGATTGCCTCTTTACTGAAATCCTTAGCAATTTAGGCAAAGATACTTCTATTAGAGCTACGCATATAGCCCACATATAGAGTCTCAAAGGCTATCTGCGTAAGATTCCTTTAGGGAAGTTGCTCAGAAGACTCAGAAGACTCACTAGGAGTAGACATCGGTGGAGGAGGAGCATCAAACTGAGAGTTGAGACAAATGGGTGAATCGGGAGGATAACAGGTAGTAAGTCCGTCAGCACCAGGGGTAGGAACTTTCTCTCTACCTCCCTCAGAACTACTGAAGTTGGTATTGCTGGTGGTAGATGCGGACGTTGAGGACTGAGGCGAACCAGAGGCAACACTCCCGCCACCCCGAGGCGTCACCCCTACCTGAGTTCCACACAAACTTTCAAGCTGCAAAATGCTACCATCAGCCGTTTCCATGTAACAGTACAATGTATCTCGCTCGGCATTAGAAACGAGGGGATAGGGATAAATCGTCTGTGCAGCGAGAGGGCGTACTGCTAAGATTTCCGTTGTTAACGGCACGAAGGCAGTTGCAGTTACCAGAAAAAGGTATTTCAACATGCTAGAAGCCGTCTTTTATATAGGTTTTCAGTTGCGGCGATCAGCGATATAGAGGCGAGTCTGGTGCTTTTAATCTGTATCCGGCTTCGTCAAGCAGACTAACGTCTCTACTCCACCTGCAACCTGAAACTCTTCTAAAGTAAGGGACGTCACAGTAGGCAGATTGCAGGCAGTGCGAGCTTTGGGTCTTATTCGTACTCAACTCGGAGGTGAGCGTCGTCTAAGCGGAGTGTCAAGGCGTTCGATGTAGTCCGTGCTTGCACCCAGATTTGATAATTCCCAGCTGGGAGGAACGCCGAGCGGCTAATTGCATGGCTTTCCCAAGACCCAGAACCTTCGTTGTTAGAGTCAGAACTGTCGAAGGCAAAGTCTGTTCCTACAGCAGGCTGAAATTCATTGATGGTAGCGCTACCAACCTGACGATAAACAACGCGCGCCGTACACCAACCACTTGCACCGTAGCAGGCTGACTCCGCGGAGAAGGTAACTTTCACCAGTCGTCCGCCAGCCGGAATGAAAGCATTGACAATATTCGGGTTCCACCATATCCAGTTAGTTCCGGAGAAAATTCGAGCATCAGAGAAGAGACTGACGTAAGTCACAGCCTGTGCCGAGGAGATCGAAGCTACAACTGTGGTTAATGCTGCTAAAGTACCAATTACTATTTGCTTAGTTTGCCTAATCATTAGTATTGTCCTGATTTTTAAAATTGGAGAGTCACTAACTCAGGCGTGTCTGCAAACTACAAAATCATTGATTTTGAACTTGTGAATACTACCTCAAGGCTAAGTTTTTCCAGCAAAATGTCAGTTTTTGTAAAAAAAAACTTCACAAATATTGACTTTGCAAACACCCCTAAATTCAAAACTAAAGCAATTGTAAGGAAAATATTCAAACAATTCAGTAAGAAAAAGATAGCTACATACTTAACAAATTTTTAAATCAATTTTTATATATAATAAAAATTTCAAAGGTTCTTTTGAGGAGTAAATATATTTTTATTGAAGTTAGTTTTGTTAAACTTTACTCTAGTTTTATCTAGTAGCTTTATATATTTTGAAGTTTTGTAATTGAACTTAAGAGTGTAATTATAAATAAACTATTAAATATACTAACAAAAAACTGGAAAAAGTAAGTGTAAAATTGTTGCTTAATCTAAAGAAAGTAAGATTGTAGGTGAGGCTGCTGAGGAGAGATTGTGATGTCCTCTAATGACTTTATTTCTTTAATCGGTCAAATTCTTGAACCTAACTGCCTCACTTCCCTGCAAGCAGCGGTGTTACAGGGTACTTGGGAGGGGAAAAGCTACTCTAAAATCGCCCTAGAAACTGATCGCGATCCCGATTATCTCAAGCAGGTAGGGCAAAAACTCTGGCAACTGCTTTCCCAAGCACTAGGACGCAAAGTAACGAAACTCAATCTGCGTGCGTCACTCCAACGATATGCGAGTCAAGCCACTATTGTTCGTCAGCCTGCTCAAGTAACTCAAGAGGTTACTCTGACATCAGACTTGATCGCAGTAGAAACAATAACTCATACCTCGTGCGATCGCTGTCAAATCCCCCTCACTCCCTGGCAAGATTGGAGAGAGTTAATTGATGTCTCTCGCTTTTATGGACGAGGTAGGGAACTAGCCACACTCAGACAATGGATTCACAAGGATCGCTGCCGTTTAGTTGCCATACTGGGTATGGGTGGTATGGGTAAAACTGCTCTTGCCGCAAAGCTAGCCCAAGTGGTGCAATTAAACTTCGAGTATCTAATTTGGCATTCCTTACGCAATGCACCTTTTCTATCAGATCTGCTCTGTGATGTCATTCTATTTCTATCAGAGCGACAAGAAAATCTTCCCACAGCTCCAGAAAAGCAACTCTCTTTTCTAATAAATTACCTGCGACGAAACCGTTGTTTACTGATACTTGATAACGTCGAAGCTCTTTTGTGCAGCGGTGAATTAGGGGAATACCGACATGGTTATGAAGACTACCATCACCTGCTACGTCGCATAGCTGACGAACAACATCAAAGTTGCGTCATGCTTACAAGCCGCGAACCACCCATTGGGTTATCTGCTAGAGAGGGTAAAGACTTACCAGTGAGAATTATGCAGTTGCAAGGAGTGCAGCCACTAGAAGCACAGGCTATTCTCCATAGTAAAGGACTAATGACAACAGAAGCGGAGTGCCAAGCACTAATCGAACAATACGGGGGTAATCCTTTAGCTTTAAAGATTATTGGTAGTGCGATCGCCTTTTTATGGGATGGCAATGTCTCTCTATTTCTTTCCCAAGGTACACTCATCTGTGAAGATATTCAGCAACTGTTAGATCAGCACTTTGAGCGCCTCTCACTTCTAGAAAAGCAGGTGATGTGTTGGTTGGCGAGCGCGCAAAAAGAAGTATCACTAACACAACTACAGGCTGACATTGTGCCAACGATCTCCCATAATGAGTTACATAGAGTCTTGGAATCCCTGCAAAGACGTTCGTTAATCGAAACTCACTCTGGTTACTTCACCCAAAAACCTGTAGTTATGAAGTATGTAGCAGAGCAACTCATCGCTCAATTTTATTCTGAAATTTCAAGTAAAATTACTATATGAAAAAGCTAATTGTCATTACAGGTGTCACTCGCGGTTTAGGACTGGCAATGACTGAAGCATTTATTCAAGCAGGACAGACTGTTATTGCTTGTGCGCGTTCAGAAACTGCAATAAAAACACTCCGTCAACGATTTAGTTCACCTCACGATTTTACTGTTGTTGATGTTGCAGAGGATCAACAAGTTGCAAACTGGGCAAAACGCATACTTGCACAATACGAACCACCCGATTTATTACTAAACAATGCAGGTGTCATTAATCAATTAGCACCATTATGGAAAGTACCTGCTGATGAATTTAATCGTTTGATCAATGTCAATATTATTGGCGTGACGAACGTCATTCGTCATTTTGTACCAGCAATGATTCAGAGAAATCAAGGCATTATCGTTAATTTTAGTTCAGGTTGGGGACGCTCAACTTCACCGGAAGTTGCACCCTACTGTGCTTCTAAGTGGGCAATTGAGGGATTAACGCGATCGCTTGCGCAAGAACTTCCTAATGGTATGGCAGCAATTCCCCTCAATCCAGGGATTATTCACACTGATATGCTGGAAATCTGTTTTGGAGAAGCAGCTGCTGACTATACACCTCTACAAGAATGGAGTCGTCAAGCTGTGCCTTTTTTGTTACAACTGAGTCCGCGACACAATGGTTCTCCGTTAACAGTTCCTCAATAAGAGCTTACGTTGCAGATAACCTCTACGCTGGAAAAGCGATCGCTTTTCCTCGAAAAGTAGGTTCTGGAACTGGTTGACGAGATTAACTTTCATCGTCAATCTCCTTTTGGGGCAGCAACGGTAGTACGAACTCCAAAAGTTCAGGGATGTTAGACTGAGTGACTTCCCAAGTCAAATCTAGATCGACTTTATTATAATCATGCACTAATTTATCGCGCATTCCTGCAATTTGCTTCCACGGAATTTCTGGATAGTTTTGTCGAAATTCTGAGGACAGCCGTTTAACTATTTCTCCTGTGACGGTAATTTCGTAAAGAACGGCGAGATGTGTTCGCTTATCTGACACAAATGATGTTTTGCTCATTCCTTGAATGAGTTCAATGATCGTGCTACAGGTGTTAGCAATATCAAGCAGGTAGGTTGGATCTCGATTCATAGACGACTTTGGCTGTATTCAGAATTTCTTTACGGCGAATCCAGTTAGGGCTATCTTCGACTGATTTTTTAGTCAATAAATCTACTTTTCTATGACATAAGTCTTCTAACTCGTACTGCATATCGACGAGATCTAAAAGGCTGATTTTGGCATCGGGTTGGAAGGCAACCAGAATATCAATGTCGCTGTCTGCATGAAAATCATCCCGTAGAATAGAGCCAAAAAGCGCAAGTTCATTGATATGCCGACGTTGGCAAAATTCAGCAAGTTGTTCTGAGGTAATTGCAAGTCGTAATTGAAGCATGGAAGTCAGTTGAATTGTATGCATCACTAATTTCCTCCACTATCTCTACCCATACAGTATTTAATAGACCTCCTGCGTGAATGCGATCTCGTATAAATTCGCTGTTCTATATAAACAAAGTCCACGGAGGTGGACTTACCCATAAAAATCTTGTTTTAGTGTACGAAGGTACACTTTGCTTGGATAGCCCTGACTTTAGTTGTAGGGCATCTGTGATTCATACAAGAAGTCTAATGTTATACAAGCACTGCCTCAACCAATAACCTAAGCACAACTATATTTCTACAGGAAATTGCACTTCTGTGACGTAAGATTCGTCGTCTTGTTGATTCCCACCAACAATATAAACTTCACGGTTGGAACCTGCTATGTTATAGCCATTAGCTTCAATCCAAACAGGTAACGCTGCATAGGCAAGGTTGATGGTATTGTAACTGCCATTGTGGACGACGCAAGCCATTTCAACACGAGGTAATTCATAGACTTTAATGCGATCGCTACTACATACTTCTTCTACTGCGATCGCAAATTCCCAATCAATATCTGTATCTTTGTATGCAGTATCGTGCCAAATTCCTGCAAAGTAACGGCTCTCTTTAACTCTTTGACGTTGCAAGTACTCAAGTAACTCATTGTAAAGCCCTACTACAGCATGAAAGCTTGGTATTATCTCCCGAATTGCAGCAACTTTGATGGGGGCAATGGTTTTGAGAACAACATCGTAATCAGGTATTTTATCCTCCTGTTCAATCTGCTCAAGTCGCACTGCGACACGCTGTAATCTTGCCTGTTCTTCTGCAACTATTTGTTCTAGTTCAGCTTGCTTCAATCGCAGCATTCCTTGAATTTGTGCTGGTGAAATTTCATCTAGTAGTTTGGCGATTTGTTCTAGTGAGAATCCTAAATCTTTGAGTGCCAAAATGCGATTAAGTCGGGGTAACTGATGGGCTGAGTAGTAACGATAGCCAGTAAACTTATCTATATCTACTGGTTTAAGTAGTCCCATTTGGTCGTAGAGACGCAATGCTTTAATTGATACGTGGCTGAGTTTGGAAAAGTCGCCGATTTTCAGCATTTTTCCTTTAATAGGTAATAGGTAATAGGTAAAGGGTAATTCTCAATAAGTATGCTTTCCAATTACCAATTACCAGTTACCAATGACCAACCTGCGATGCTTCACCAAGTAGGTGTATGTGCCAACTCCAATTTGATACCATCGGGATCGAGAAAGTAGACAGCATAGTAACCTGGTAAATAGTCATATTCAGCAGGCGGATCGAGAATTGTGACTTGCTGCTGGATCAGTTCTTGGTACAGCTTATCTATATCTTCTCGACTATCGGCACTAAATGCTAAATGATGCAATCCTGGAGCATAGCGATCGCATTTTTGATTTGAGCGTGGGTTCGTAGGAGAAATCGTAATCGCATTGTGAGAACTTGCCCAGAGAATTAGTTGTTCTGTCTTTTCGCCTTGTTCATAACCCATAAATTTGAGTAGTTTGTCATAAAAATCTTCCGATCGCTTCATATCAGATACACTCAAGGCAATATGATGGATAGCTCCTAGTTTCATAGTCTTATATCACCTCTGTTGCATTTGATTCACAGTAAACACTCTTCCCCAAGGGTAGAGTCAAGCTTTGCATCGATATTGATGAATAAATTCTGATATGATTTGCGTCGTGCGATGTAACACAATCAACAATGTCTCATTCTGCCTCTGTCTCGGTTCCCGCTACAACTGCTAACTTAGGTCCTGGTTTTGATTGTATTGGTGCAGCGTTGACGTTGTATAACCAGTTCAAGTTTACGCATCAAGCAGAAGTAGAGATTTGCGTGACAGGGATAGAAAGCGATCGCGTCCGCACTGATGACAGTAATTTAGTTTATCGCTCGTTTATAAAATTGTATGAACATATTGGACAAACGCCACCATCTGTGCATATAGATATTGTGATGGATGTGCCGCTAGCGCGGGGTTTGGGTAGTTCTGCAACGGCGATTGTTGGGGGCTTAGTTGGGGCAAATTTACTTGCGGGGAAACCACTTGATACAAATGCGGTGATGGAGTTGGCGATCGCTTTAGAAGGACATCCTGATAATGTTGTTCCGGCGTTGTTGGGAGGGTGTCGATTAGCAGCGAGTGTTGAAAGGCTAAGTCGCCAACGCTGGGAAATTTGTGATGTACCTTGGCATGAGTGTGTTATACCTGTGGTGGCGATTCCTGATTTTGAGCTTTCGACGGCTGAGGCGCGGCGAGTTTTACCGAGTGAGGTGAGTCGAGGGGATGCGATTTTTAATACAGCACATTTAGGGTTGTTGTTGCGCGGGTTGGAGACAGGAAATGAAGATTGGCTTAAGGCGGCGTTGCAGGATCGGTTGCATCAACCTTATCGTCAAGCTTTGATTCGGGGATATGAAGCGGTACAGCAAGCGGCGATCGCTGCTGGGGCGTATGGTTTGGTAATTAGTGGTGCAGGTCCTACATTACTTGCTTTGACGAATCAGAAAGAAGCTGAGGCGGTGATTGAGGCGATCGCTCAAACTTGGCAGCAAGTAGGTGTGAAAGCACAAGTGCGATCGTTGGAAATTGACAATCAAGGTGCGCGTAGCTCTAATGAGGTAGCCTAGTAAGTATGATGAATGACATTCAAGCAGAAATTACGGCTATTCAAACTCAAATTGCGGCGCTACGTCAGGAGCGTACTTCACTGACAACCGAGCCGATAGATCTAGAAAGTGCGTCTCCAGAAGAGATTGCAGATGCTTACCGTCGCCGTGCTAAAGAAGATTTACAATTATTTGCAGAAGTTAAAGGTATTGACGATGCGATCGCTGCTTTAGAAGCGCAACTTGCTCAAAAAATTGAATTAGCATCGCAACTTTCCCAAAATGACTCTTTAGAACAGCGCGTCGCTGCTGGTAAAAGACAGGCTTTAGCCCAAGCTGAACGTATTAATCAACTCGCCGCTGAACTCGCTGCTGAACTACAGTCACTCAAAGCAACTGCGGATGAACTCAGTCCTAGTTATTGGCAGGTATACTATAAACCTTTAATTACTGGCTTTAGATCGATCTCAGTTCCCTATGTGCGTACTGATAGCGATGTTTTAACGATTGTAAATCGCATCGTGTAAAGACTTATTGCATGACACCATAGCACTGATATTTCTTTAGTCCACGCAGGTGGACTTTATTCGTTAAGCCGCGAATTTATTCGCCAGGCTCACATCACAATCATCGCAGATTCATATCCTTTGAGCAACCTGAAGCACTGAGAAATAAGAAACTGGGATACTTGTAATACAATGTCTTGCTAAAACCTCTCTTAAACCCGCAAACAAAGCTTCTCGCTTGTGTTGTTCTAGCCTGATATAAGGTGACAAGGTACTTAAAAGCGTGAGATAGTCATCAATACTATGGGTAGCTTTCCATCTCAATTGTTCGGATGCTAAACCCTTAAATAGCCCATAGTCAATCACTGCTTGTCCAAATCTGCTGAGATTTTCTTCCTGAGTGCTTCTTGCTTCATATTCTGCAAGCGACGGTGCATAAGTCTGATAAACCTCTTGCAACATTTGATAAATATTGTATGGGGGGTGGATTGGGATGGCGTTCCACAGCAAAATTAAAGAGCCATTGTCTTTCAACGCAGTAGCAGCTTTTGAATACCCAATCTCAGGTGAAATCCAGTGAAAAGAGGTTGCAGCAACAATAGCATTGAATTTCTTCGTCTCTAGCTGCCACTCTTCAAAAGAAGTATTTACAATCTTGACATTTGGATACTGCGTGCAGTTTTGCTGTGCTAACTGGCACATTTCCTGGTTTGGTTCTAGGCAAATCATCGAGAATCCACGATCTGCAAACGCAACTGTTGCAATTCCAGGACCACAGCCTACTTCTAAAATAACTGCTTTATCAGGCAGTTTAGCTAACTCTACTGCACGATTAATTAGCTGTTGAGGATAGCGCGGTCTTACTTGGTTGTAAGCATCTGCAGCTGTACTGTACCAATTTTTTCTCTGTTCTGCAGTATAGACACTGGCAAATGTACTGTACCAATCATTGGGTTGTTTTGGTGTCATGAGTTTAGAGAACCTTTAGGTTACATACGCTGTTGCGATCGCCACCTTATTTCCCACTCTTAACATTTATTCATTAAGATTTGTAATAGAAAGTGTGACTAAGTATTTATTCTTATCATCACAATTCCTGTAAATCCACCTTTTCAAAAGTTAACCTAACTTAATACAATGTATGTCATAGGCAATAGGTATTTATCCTCAGTCATGCTTAGCACACAAATTCCTTGGTTAACAACCATTATTCTGTTACCGTTGGTGGCTGCCCTAGCCATTCCTTTCATTCCAGACAATCAAGGTAAAACAGTTCGCTGGTACGCCTTAGGAGTAGGGATAGCGGATTTGATTCTGATGGTGTACGCCGTTTGGCAGAACTACGATTTACAAATCTCAACATTTCAACTAGCAGAAAGCTATCCTTGGATACCTCAGCTAGGCATGAACTGGTCAGTTGCGGTAGATGGCTTATCATTACCGTTGGTATTGCTAACAGGTTTTGTCACTACTTTGTCAATCTTGGCAGCGTGGAACGTAACGAAAAAACCACGCTTGTTTTTTGCGTTGATGCTAATGATGTACAGCGCGCAGATTGGCGTATTTGTAGCCCAGGATATGCTGTTGTTCTTCCTGATGTGGGAACTTGAATTAGTCCCTGTCTACTTACTAATTTCGATTTGGGGAGGACAAAATCGCCGTTACGCTGCAACAAAGTTCATTCTCTACACTGCTGCTGGATCGATATTTATCTTAGTAGCTGCGTTTGCGATGGCAATGTATGGCGATGTCGTTACCTTCGACATGGCAACTTTAGGTATTAAGCAGTATCCTAGAGCGTTTGAACTGTTGGTTTATGCTGCATTACTCATTGCTTTTGGCGTCAAGTTACCCATCTTCCCATTACATACTTGGCTTCCAGATGCCCACAGTGAAGCTTCTGCACCTGTCTCAATGATTTTGGCGGGTGTATTGCTCAAAATGGCAGGTTACGGGCTAATTCGCATGAATATCGAAATGTTGCCCAATGCCCATGTTTCATTTGCTCCTGTACTCGCAATTTTAGGTGTAGTCAACATTGTCTATGGTGCATTAACTGCATTTGCCCAAACAAATCTCAAGCGCCGCTTAGCTTATTCTTCAATTGCCCACATGGGTTTTGTATTAATCGGTATTGCTTCGTTTACCGAATTGGGTATCGGCGGTGCAGTATTGCAAATGGTATCGCATGGTTTAATTGCGGCTAGCTTGTTCTTCTTATCTGGAGTTACCTACGAGCGTACCCATACTCTAATCATGGAGAAAATGGGTGGTATGGCGCAAGCGATGCCCAAAGTTTTCGCACTATTCACTGCTGGGGCAATGGCTTCTTTAGCGCTACCAGGTATGAGTGGCTTTGTGGGCGAATTAACAATCTTTTTGGGAATTACCACCAGCGATGCTTACAACCCTGTGTTTAAGGTTGTCGTCATTCTCTTAGCGGCGGTAGGAGTCATTTTAACTCCAATTTACTTGTTGTCGATGTTGCGCCAAGTATTTTATGGTAACGAGAATTCTGGAATTGTAATTGAAGAGTATCTTGGTGACGCAAAGCCACGCGAGGTGTTTATTGCAGCTTGCTTACTATTGCCAATTATTGGTATTGGGATGTATCCTAAACTGGCAACTCAGACGTATGATGTCAAAACAGTTGCAGTTGCAGCACAAGTACGTCAAGTGTTACCAACAGTTATCGCGCAAAAACAGCGATCGCCTCTCTATTCAACTGCATTAGTCGCACCACAGCTAGCTGTACCTGAATCACAAGTACTCATCGCTAGCGAATAAATTAAATTCCACTGTCAACCTAATGAAGATCTTACGCTCCTTTCTGCTTGCTCCTATTTTTGCTTTAGCATTTAGTACTGTTGCTCAAGCCGCAATTCAAACCCAAATTGTGGAATACAAGCAAGGCAACACAGTATTAGAAGGATATCTAGCTTACGATGATGAAATTCAAGGTAGGCGTCCTGGTGTCATGATTGTTCATGAGTGGACGGGAATTGGTCCTTATGTTCAACAACGTGCCCAGCAATTAGCAAAACTAGGATATGTTGCTTTTGCAGCAGATATTTATGGCAAAGGAATTAGACCAAAAAATCCCGAAGAGGCAGCAGCACAGGCTAAAATTTACAGATCTGATCGTCAGTTGATGCGCGATCGCGCTTTAGCAGGATTACAAGTCTTACAAAAAAATTCTTTAACCGATGCCCAACGCATTGCTGCTATTGGATATTGTTTCGGTGGTGGTACTGTGTTGGAACTCGCCCGTAGTGGGGCAAATGTTGCTGGCGTTGTCAGTTTTCACGGTAATTTGGATACACCAAATCCTAGTGATGCGAAGAATGTTAAGGGTAAAGTACTGGTATTACATGGTGCGGAAGATCCATTAGTACCGCCCGAACAAGTTTTAGGCTTTGCTGAAGAAATGGGCAATGCTAGAGTTGATTGGCAATTAATTGCTTACGGTGGTGCGGTTCACAGTTTTACAAATCCTGAAGCGGGTAATGATAAATCTGAAGGTGTAGCGTATAATCAGTTAGCTGATCGCCGTTCTTGGCAAGATATGCGGCAGTTTTTTGCGGAGATTTTTGGAGTAAGATAGCAAACCGCAGAGAAATGAGTGAACAAGATCTTGTAGCTATTGCACAGTTGGAGAAAAAATTAGATGCTACTTTGCAAGTAGTGTCTAAACTAGTGACTGCTTTGGATTCTACGCGCAGTGGCGATCCTCAGTTTATTTTTGAGATGGACTTAGTGAAGCACTCTTTATGTGAAATGGGGTATTTTGAAAACAAGCCTTTAGAAGAGTAGGCTTAATGAGAAGCATTATTTTGATATGAAACCTGGGCATTTGTAATCTGTTGGCATTCTCTTGCCCAGAGAGGAAATTTCATGCCTGTTACCTTTAGTGACATTATCACGGCTTGTAATTCTGAAGAAAACTTTCTCCAAATTTTTCAAAACGCCTTCTCTCAGGTTGATCAGCCGCTTCTCCAAGAGCATCGTATAATTTTAACAGCTTGTTATAGAAATCCAGGACTTTCTCCAACTCTAAAAGGAGACACACCAGAATTCTTAGCTCAGTCTTGGTTGCAAAAGTATTGTTATAGCTTCGAGAACAGAATCTCAAGACGGATCTCTCAACCTCCGAGAACAGTTGCTGATCCAATCGTCGATACAATTATCAAGGCTAGATTAACAGGATTAACTGAAAAACATCTTGAGCAGATTAAGTATGCTCATAGATTGTCCATGTCAGCAGAAAATATTCAAGGCTTACTTCTTGAAGAATTTCTAGCTGAACAACTAGCTGACTATGGTTGGTACTGTTGTTGGGGAGAAGTTATCCGCCACGTCGATTTTTGCCACATAGATGGCTCTCTTTTACAAGTAAAAAACCGTAGTAATTCAGAAAATAGCTCTTCTTCTAGGGTCAGGATTAATCAATCAATTGAAAAATGGCACAGGGTTGATGCAAAAACAGGACTATACAAATGGTCATACTTTAATGAGAAATATAATACAAATCGCTTCTCCGAAGAAAACTTTATTCTTTTTGTTCAGAAAGTTTTATTAGCAAATCCAAGTGCTTTAGCACTAGAAGCAAATAACCCTTGGCAATCTTTGTCTCAGTCTTCAGACTAAATTTAAAGAAAGTTGTTTTGCAGATGGTTCCAGAGAGCCTAAAGTTTCAACTGTCCAACTTACATCATCAGTCTTGTGATACCGCGAGTAGGGAAAGTCGGGGTAAATAGTTGGTGTTTCGCCCTTGAGGTGGTTTAGTAACATTCTGGCGATCGCTCTTCCCAGAGAACAGGGTACAGCATTTCCAACTTGTCGATATTGATCGAGTAAACTTCCTGCAATTACCCAATCATCGGGAAATTCTTGGATTCGCTTGTACTCTTCAATACTCAGCGGTCGATTTTCTTCTGGATGTGCCAAATCCGTTGCAGGCATTGCAGGATGTGTTACAAGCGTTGGAGAAGGCTTATCCCAAGCTAATCTCCGATAAAAACCTGTTTTTCCGCCTCCTGCGTGATAAGAAGCCCCAAGTGCTTCTTGGTGCAACTCTACTGGTAAATCTCGCCAACATTGTCCAGGTTTCAAAAGTTTATAGTATTTGATTCGTTTTTCAGGAAACTTGATGAATTGATGTTTATCAGGAAGTCCTGCTAGCGCATCTCTCAATGTTCGCCAATGAGGAAGTCCATACAAACCTTTCTCCGAATGAGTCGGTGTGAGATAGGGAAGTTTTTCTCCGTCACGGCTACAAGCAATGACAGCTCTTTCTCTTTGTTGTGGCGAACCAAAATTGGCAGCGTTGTACAAGTTGAAAGAAACACTATAACCAGCTTCTTTGAGCTTCCGAGTGATGAAAAGTAGTGCACCTCCCCGTTGTTCATCCTGAGATAATGATGGGTAGTTATTTCCTCTCATCTCATGTGGTCTGTGCTTTAACGGAGCAGATAATAGTCCTCGGACGTTTTCTATTACTGCAAACCTGGGTTTGAGTTCGACGATCAAATCAATGAAAGTTAAAAAGACATTTCCTCGTTCATCATTGAACCCTTGTCGCTTACCTGCACTGCTGAAAGCTTGGCACGGGGGACCGCCAACAATTACATCAATCTCTTCTTCAGAACTTAATCCCGCCTTTTCCCGAATTGCTGTAGCTGAGTAGTCTCTAATATCTCCAATTAGCGCGATATCCGGTCGATTCGTTTCAATCGTTTTTCGGGCTGCTGAATCTATTTCACAAGCGAGAATTACTTTGATTCCTTCCTTTTCCAGTCCTAAATCTAAACCCATGCATCCAGAGAAAAAACTTAATGCTTTTAGGGATGGTTTACTAAAGGATCTCCTTGCATGATCTGGAACAAATCCGCTTGTATCCTCCTCTTTAGATCGATACTCATCAACAGATTCCGCAGCAACAATCCATCGGCTGCTAATCCTTTCTCCGCTGATGTCACCGTAGCGGAGCAATTTGCGAACGTATTGCTCAGAGCAATTCAATATTTCCGAAGCTTCTTTCACAGAGAGGTATTGAGCAGACATAGATTTCGGACACGAAACTCAAACTAAGTACCCAATTTCAATCTAATTATAGTGTCTTTTCCTCCTAAGTGCTGTTTGATGTTTGTGCAGGCAGTTTATTTAGAAAGAATGATCCAAACCGCATGAACAATTCCTGGAATGTAGCCCAGTAAAGTTAGAAGCACATTGATCCAAAAGTCTCTACCAAAACCTACTTGCAAAAAGACACCAAGAGGTGGCAAAAAGATTGCGCATATTAGGCGAAGAATATCCATTGTATTATGTGATGTGACAACTTTTTACTGAATTAAAGGGTGGTTTTTAACACACCGGCATTGGTAATTATGCTAACATCTTAACTTGATTATGGTGCAGCGTTAATTTGCTTGGATTTTGTAATGAACTATGGGCGTATTTAGAGCCATTGTTGCCATCTATACCTTACTTATTCAGGACTACTAAGTAGAAATCTTGGCTCAAGATATGTTTCACTAGGAGTATGTAAGAAACCTTGATCTTTAGCCTTTTTGTACCACTTTTCTGCTTCTGCTCGATCTACTTCTATACCGTTATCACCAGACAGAAAAATCCCTGCTAAATTATTTGAGGCTAGACCATAACCCTGTTCAGCTGCCTTCTTGTACCACTTAACTGCTTCTAAAATATTTCTCTCTAGACCAAGACCTAGATGGTAAATATTTGCAATTATACATTGCGCTTCAGCCTCGCCACAATCAGCAATTGGCTTTAAAATTTTAACAGCAGTTGTGTAATCTCCTGCTTGAAATGCAGCTATCCCTTCTGCTAAATTTGGCATCTTAGCTATATTCTTTATAATTAACTTCTGACTGTATTAACTCTTAGTAAGTAGGACACAAGCTACCCACCACTGATTTTTGCTTTGTAACCTTGTTGAGTAAGAATTTCAATAATTTTTTGCTTGTGATCGCCTTGAATTTCAATTTCGTTGTCTTTAACAGTTCCGCCACTACCACACTGTGATTTGAGTTGTTTTACCAAAGCTGTTAAAGTCTCTGGTGTGGATTGAAAACCACTAATCACAGTCACTGTTTTACCCTTACGTCCTTTACGCGAAGCTTGGACGCGGAGGTTTTGTTGCGCAGGCGGTAAGTTTTGAATTCCGCGTTCTAGGGCTGGAGAATTATCGCCGCCAAACTCGCGGTAAACAAAAGGATTATCAGAGGATTTACGATTTGCAGCAGCCATAGTGAAAGTTGAAAGCCTGAGTTTAATTTATAATTAATTAACTGTATTCTGTTATTTTAGCCAGTCTGTGACTACTACTCCTTTACCTACACAATCTCAAGCTGAACAACGCCCCGACACCCTCGGACGCTTTGGGCGCTTTGGTGGTAAATATGTTCCTGAAACGTTGATGCCTGCTTTGAGTCAATTAGAAGCAGCATATCAGCAGTATCGCAACGATCCAGAATTTATTGCTGAATTACAACAACTGCTGCGGGATTATGTAGGAAGGGCTACACCGTTGTATTTCGCAGAACGCCTCACAGCGCATTATGCTCGTCCAGATGGCACAGGCGCACAAATTTATCTAAAGCGCGAGGATTTGAATCATACCGGCGCACACAAAATCAATAATGCCCTGGCACAGGTATTACTCGCTAAACGCATGGGTAAGCAAAGGATTATTGCTGAAACAGGTGCAGGACAACATGGTGTTGCAACAGCTACAGTCTGCGCGAGATTTGGATTAAAATGCGTCATCTACATGGGCGTTCAGGATATGGAACGTCAAAGTCTTAATGTGTTTCGGATGCGGTTAATGGGTGCGGAAGTCAGCCCTGTATCGGCGGGAACAGGAACACTTAAAGATGCAACCTCCGAAGCAATTCGCGATTGGGTGACAAATGTTGAAAATACTCACTACATTTTAGGTTCTGTTGCAGGACCGCATCCGTATCCGATGATTGTGCGTGACTTTCATGCTGTAATTGGCATTGAAACTCGCGCCCAGTGTTTAGAAAAGTGGGGCGGATTACCTGATATTCTTCTGGCGTGTGTCGGTGGTGGTTCTAATGCAATGGGTTTATTCCATGAGTTTGTGAATGAACCATCTGTGAGGTTGATTGGTGTTGAAGCAGCAGGGGAAGGCGTCAATACTGAAAAACACGCAGCTACACTAACTCAAGGACGTGTTGGTGTTTTACACGGGGCGATGAGTTATCTCTTACAAGACGATGATGGTCAAGTTGTAGAGGCACACTCAATTAGTGCAGGGCTAGATTATCCTGGGGTAGGACCTGAACATAGCTACTTAAAAGATCAGCAACGGGCGGAATATTACAGCGTTACTGATGAAGAAGCCTTAGCAGCATTTAAACGCACAGCGCAGCTAGAGGGAATTATACCTGCACTTGAAACCGCTCATGCGATCGCATATCTCGACACCTTATGTCCGCAACTCGAAGGTAGTCCGCGAATAGTGATTAACTGTTCAGGGCGCGGTGATAAAGACGTGCAAACTGTCGCGAAGCATCTTCAAGATTGAGGTGATGGGTAATAGGTAATAGGTAATAGGTAATTGGTAATAGCTTTTAAGAGGACATATTAATTACTCATGAGAAATTGCTTGTTTAGAGGTTATTAAACAGTAATTGCTAAAATGCAAAACCATTTTTCAAGCATAGCTTTGAGCGTGCTTGTCGCGGGTGGAATTATTAGTTGTGATGCTATATCGATTGCGGAAAGAATTTTACCTGAACAAATGTCACGCACACCATCATCTCCTGCATCAAGTTCTAGTTTTGCAACTTTGGAACAATCTATCCACAAGCAAATCAATGAATATCGGCGATCGCGCAACTTACCACCATTAACTCTCAATTCTCAAATTAGTGCCCAAGCACTAGCTCATAGTCAAGCAATGGCAAGTGGTAAAGTACCTTTTAGCCATGATGGTTTCGATCAGCGGGTTCAAATCATTCGCCGTAGCATACCATATCGTGCTGCTGCTGAAAATGTTGCATTTAACCAAGGCTATAGTAATCCAGACGTGCAAGCTGTCCAAGGTTGGATTAAAAGTGCAGGACATCGCGTTAACATCGAAGGTCATTATGATTTAACTGGTATCGGTATTAGTCGAAACTCTAAAGGCGAATATTACTTTACCCAGATTTTTATCCGCAGCCGCTAATATCAAAATCAATTATTCTTAATATTTCCTGAACCTTAATATGGAATTAACCGATTTTCAAGTTTGCGATCGCGACATCAGCGATGAAATCTTAGCGGAATACATGAATGCGGAGGCGATCGCCGTCGATACTGAAACAATGGGTTTATTACCCTGGCGCGATCGCTTGTGTCTTGTGCAACTGTGCGATCCTCAAGGGCGCGTAACCGCAATTCGGATTGCTAAAGGACAAGAATCTGCTCTAAACTTACAAACTTTAATGGAAGCAAGTAGCATTCTGAAAGTTTTTCACTTTGCACGGTTTGATATTGCTACTTTAAGTTATCATCTTGATATTCAGGTATCGCCCCTCTTTTGTACTAAAATTGCTAGTAAACTAGCCCGTACTTATACAAATCGACACGGACTAAAAGACTTAATCCAAGAACTAGAGCAAGTTGAACTCGATAAAAGCGCCCAAAGTTCTGATTGGGGAAACGCTGCTTCATTAAGCGAACAACAACTCCGCTACGCAGCCAACGATGTCCGCTATTTACTTTCTGCACAACAGAAACTCATTACAATGCTTGAGCGCGAAGACAGATTAGAGTTAGCACAAGCCTGTTTTGAGTGTTTGCCAACAATTGTCACGCTTGACTTACTACAATTCAAAGATATTTTTGAACACTAGTTCAGTAGGTGAGTAGCGGGTAATGGGTAATAGAGAGTTATGAATGTTGAGTGTTGAGTTATGAGTTAAGAAAACTCAAAGTTCAAAATTGTAATGCCTCCGGCACCTTTGTTCGCGAACAATTCAAAACGTGCTAAGGCACCGCTACGCTAACAAAACTCAAAACTTAAAACTATTAAGCAGTTACCAGCTCTTGAGTTATGTTTATTTTTACCCACTTACCTAAATAAAAGGAACCTTTTTAAGTTTTCTCAATCATTTGATAAAAATCGTTAACTTTGCTGTAATTAGCGAAGTTAATTGATACTCTAAGCGTGCAAAAACTTCTTATGGTAGAATTCAATGAGCAAACTTCTACTGACTTTCCTCTAATACGGTTCTAAGTTTACGACTATCTCAACTACTGCTGAACCTACTCAACAATCTGACGAAGTTCCGATTAATCTTGCTGCGAACTAGCTGGTTTTTGCACTGTAGCACTCGTTTGACCCCAGCCTAAACTGCGAAAATAAATGCTACCAACCGTCAATAAAAATGCGATGTACGCTACAGCTTGCACCAAAAATAGGTTTTGTCGATAGCCAAATAAAGCTTTGAGAATAATTCCAGGAAAGCGATTGTCAGGCAAAATCTGTGAAGTATCCCACACTCTTGGTCCTAAAATACAAGAAGGATTTCTGACAAACTGTTCGTGATAGAAACACAACGACTCTGAGGCAGGATTTATACTTGCAAGGGCAGCAACAGCAGCATCAAAATGCTTTAATGCAGATACCACTAAACCTGCAACAATTAACAGTAATAAAACCCCCATCACTTGAAAAAAGCGGCGGATATTAAACTTGACACCCCATTTAAATAGCATCACGCCAATCAAAACAGCACCAACTAAGCCGAATACTGCACCCAAAGCAGGGAATAAACCTTGTTGAAAATTAGCAGCAATAAAAATAACTGTTTCAAAGCCCTCACGAAGCACTGCAATAAAAATTAAGCTAAAAACTCCCCAACCCGCAGCTTGGTTGTGTTGCAAAGTGTCAGTTAGTGTCCCTTCAATATCTGCTTTGAGATGCTTCGCCTGCTGTGTCATCCAAATTAGCATCCAACTTAGCATGACAATTGCGATCGCGCTAAATACCCCTTCCATGAGGGGTTTAATGACAGGCGTATATTCAGGATTTGCGTTACTAATAACAGGAATAATCCAACTAAACAGCAAACCTACCAACGCACTCGCACCAATTCCCGCCCCCACGCCTGCATAAACCCAAGAATTCAATTGACTTTGCTGTGCTTTTTTGAGACACGCTAAGACAATTCCTACAACTAAAGCAGCTTCAACGCCTTCGCGCAGGGTAATCACAAAAGTTGGTAACGCAGCACTAATACTCATAAACGTTTTTTAGACAGCACTACCACTAAAGTCGCGCAACATCTTTTTAATTTCAATGTTGTGTAATTCTTCTTGTCCGATCATAGTGCGGGCAAATTCTTCTAAATAGATACTTGCATCGTTCACTGTTTCTAGAAGACTTTTATATAATTCCAAAGCTTTTTTTTCGTGATTCAAGCTTTCTTCTAAAATATCTCGCACCGTGTGCGTGTAAGTTTCTTCCATTGGCGCAATCCGCAAACTGGGGTGTCCTTCCAAGCCAGTCAGAATTTCCCCAACTTGTTGGGCGTGGAGTAGCGATTCGTTTGCTTGTGCTTTAAAAAAATCTACGATCGGAATTCGATTTGGTCCTGTAACCATGAGTGAATAGTGTGTATAACGCACTACACCCGCAAGTTCAAACTCCATAATGGTGTTTAGCAAGTGAATCGTTTTTTCTTGGTCAAGTTCTTTCATAAGTATTTTAAGTATGTATTGTTCTGAACGCGCTATTTTCTAGATTAGCGCTGTTGGTGTAACTTGTTTATTTTGCAAAACTTTCTCATTCTATCCTAAAAAATCTCAAGATTTACTTAAAACAAAAAGCAAGTAAGTCGATCAATAATGAGTGTTAGTTGATTTTTACTTGCAATAAACAGGTGAACAATGCGTTTTCATTTGCAGCAAAGGACGTGGGTAGCAGTCTTCGCAGGGATACTCTTGAGTGCGAGTGCTTGTCAAAATCAAACTTCAACAATAGCAAATACAAACTCCTCGAATACGACTTCAGCAGCGAGTGCTAGTAAATTTAGCGATCGCCAGATTGTCAGTGACTTTGCCGATCAAGTTGTGATTCCTACTAATCAGTTATTTGCTCAAAAAGCAGCACAACTATCAAAAGCAATTGACACTTTTGTGCAAGATCCCAACGAGCAAACGCTTGCAGCAGCACGGAATGCTTGGCGCGATGCGCGATCGCCCTGGGAACAGAGTGAAAGCTTTACCTTTGGACCAGCAGATTCTTTAGGATATGATGCAGCCTTAGATTCGTGGCCAGTCAATGAAACCGACTTAACGGCTGTACTGCAAAGTAATGACCCTTTGACTGTAGAAACAATTCAAAAGCGCCAAGATACAGAAAAAGGATTTCATGCGATCGAGTTTTTGCTCTTTGGTACAGAGAACAACAAACAAGTTAGTGATTTCAACCAACGAGAACTCGAATACTTACAAGCTTTAGGTAAAGACTTTAGCCGTGTGGCGAATGAACTAGTTGCTAGTTGGACAACAGGAGTGGAGGGTCAACCTGCGTACCGAGAAGTACTTGCTACTGCGGGTGAAAGTAGTAATAGCAACTATCCAACATTACCTTCTGGAGCAGCAGAAATTGTTCAAGGAACAATCGACAGCCTAGATGAAGTTGCTAATGAGAAGATCGGTGAACCATTAGCGCAAAAAGACACTAAATTACTCGAAAGTCGATTTAGCTTTCATACTCTTGAAGACTTAAAAAGCAACGTCAAAGGTGCAGAGAACGTTTATTTAGGTCGTTTCCCAGATGCTAATACCGATGGAAAAGGAATTAGTGATTTTATTGCCCAAGTTAATCCTGATTTAGATGCCAGAATTAAAAGTCAATTTCAGACATCAATGGCAGCATTAGAGAAAATTCCTGCACCTTTAGAAACTGCAATGGCTAATCCGCAAGCAGTACCACAAATTCAAGCCGCACAAACTGCAATTGATAGTCTTCAACAAACCATGAGACAGGAAGTTTTGCCCTTGGTACAGAACTAAGCTGTAACAGTATGAACTCCTCAGTGCATATTCACAGAAAACAACTAAAATTTTTGATAATTTTTGCTGTAGCGATCGCCGCAGGAATTGCTTTATCGATTTTCTGGGGTCAAAATTGGTCTTTACCGCGATCGCCAATGGCGGGAGGCGCAACAACAGTCATCAATCGCACTTCCCGTGGTTTTGAACAGCCAGCACCAAATTTAAGTGAAGCTGAATTACAAGATCATTTAGAAGGCGATCGAGCATTTGAAGCTGTTTTTGTCACACCGCCAGCGCCTGTTAATTCAGGATTAGGACCATTATTTAACAATGCTTCTTGTGCAGGTTGTCACATCCGTGATGGAAGAGGAATGCCTGTGAAAGGACAAATGCTTGTCCGAGTCAGTTTACCACCAGGATACCCTACAACTAGTGAAGAACAAGAGGTTATCTTTGAATCGCATCCTGAAGCATCAGTGACTTTAGGAAATGCACCACCTGTTCCAGGAATTGGTACGCAAATTCAGGATCAAGCTGTTTATGGTTATCAACCCGAAGCAGAAGTAGAAATTTCTTGGCAAAAGTCTTTTGGTAACTATGCAGATGGAACAACCTACGAACTGCGATCGCCTGTTGCTCGAATCACACTTCCTAACGGGAAACCTTTACCACCAGAAGTTTTAACCTCGCTGCGGATTCCTACACCAATATTTGGTCGCGGTTTACTCGAAGCGATCGTGGACGAAACCATCTTAGCTTTAGCTGATCCAGAAGATAGCAATAAAGATGGCATTTCTGGTCGTCCGAACATGGTATGGGATACAACTGCCCAAAAAGTAGTGTTAGGTCGTTTTGGGCATAAAGCTAATATTCCTGACCTCTTACAGCAATCTGCTTCTGCTTATGTCAATGATATGGGTGTGACTAATCCTTTATTTCCTGAAAAAGATGGCTCTAGTGATATTGACGATCGCACTCTCAATACAGCAACCTTTTATACGCAAACGCTAGCTGTTCCTGCTCGCACAATGGTAGACGATCCGATAGTCAAGCAGGGTGAAAAATTATTTAATCAAGCCAATTGTGCTGCGTGTCATGTGGCAGAATTACGTACTGCAAACTATGAAATTCCTGCTTTAGCACATCAAACAATCTACCCTTATAGCGATTTGTTATTACACGACATGGGAGCAGAATTAGCCGACCGTAGACCAGACTTTGCTGCAACCGGAACAGAATGGCGCACACCACCACTATGGGGTTTAGGCTTGACTCAAACTGCATTACCTTATTCTGGCTATCTTCATGATGGTCGGGCGCGGACATTAGCAGAAGCTATTTTATGGCATGGAGGAGAAGCAGCACAATCAAAAGAGATGTTTAAAAAGATGCCTCAAAGCGATCGCGATGCTTTAATTCGATTCTTAAATTCTCTGTAACTCACAAAAACTTCAACATCAGTAACTTGGAGGCTTAGCTAAATTCTTAAACTTAGTATATTGCGGATCGAATAATAGCTTTACCGTACCTGTAGGACCATTGCGGTGCTTCGCTGCAATAATTTCCGCAATACCGCGATCGGGAGTATCGTTATTGTAATAATCGTCGCGATAAATCATTAAAACTAAATCTGAATCTTGCTCTAGTGAACCTGATTCGCGTAAATCGGATAGTAGAGGTCGTTTGTTTGTTCGCGCTTCAACTTGACGACTCAACTGAGATAAAGCAATGATGGGAACCTTTAATTCTCTTGCTAAACCTTTAAGCGATCGCGTAATTCGCGATAATTCTTGAACGCGGTTATCACTACTACTGCCTTCCATGAGCTGTAAGTAATCAATTAAAATCAGCGCTAACTCTGTACCCTTCTCAGCTTGTAGGCGTCGTGCTTGCGATCGCATTTCCATCACCGTCATATTTGCGGTGTCGTCAATATAAATTGGTAATTCCGATAAATTTCCAAATGCGCGGCTTAGTTGTTCCCACTCGTTTTGGCTAATGCGTCCAGCCCGCATCCGATGACTTTCGATTCCTGCTTCACTTGCCAAAAGACGTTGCACCAATTGCTCTTTAGACATTTCTAAGCTAAAAACCGCAACTGATTGTTCATAACGAGCAGCAATATTTTTAGCAATATTCAATGCTAAAGCAGTTTTTCCCATTGCTGGGCGTCCTGCCAAAATTACCAAGTCAGAACGCTGGAAACCACCTGTAAGAGCATCCAGATCGTAAAAATCGCACAATATTCCTGGTAGAGTTTGCCCCTGATCGCGACTTTCAAGTTCCTGAAAAGTATCAATGAGCGTATCCGAAATCGAGACAAGACCTTGTTGCGGGCGTTCTTGCGTGATGCTGAAAACTTTTTGCTCAGCGCTGTCTAAAACTGTTGCCAACTCCACATCAGTTTGATAGCCTAGCTGGACAATTTCATTACCCGATTCGATCAACTTGCGCCGCAAGTATTTATCCATCACTAGCATTGCTAGCACGTCAATATTGACTGCTGATACAGTACGATCTACAAGTTGAGTTAATTTACTTCTCCCACCGATACGTGCAAGTAAATCGCGATCTGCTAACCACGCTGAAACACTTAAAAGATCCGTTGGTTTACCCTGATTGTGGAGTTTCAAGGCAGCTTCGTAAATTTCTCTGTGGGCGTTGATATAAAAAGCATCTTTAATCAAGCGATCGCTCACACGGCTAATCGCTTCAGGATCGAGTAGAATACCTCCTAGAATGGCTTCTTCTGCATCAACATTCTGTGGAGGTAAGCCACCTATATTATCTTGAAAACTCAGTTGTTGAGTCATATAGCAGTCAGAGGTCAGAGGTCAGAGGTTAGGGTTACGAGGAGGACAAATTTAAGGCAAGAAATTAGATACTGTATCTATTATCTATCTTTCCGCTTTCTATTATTGCCCTGGCTATGATTACACACCACATCTTTTAAGCCTAGTGACTCCCTTCGCGGCTGTAAAAACGAAGTCCACGGAGGTGGACTAATACCCTTTCAAGTTTAGATTGAATACAATTAAGCAGAGGTGCTTCAAGTGCAGGGGAGAAATTTTTTGTTCTCATTTAAGGATGCGAATCGTGCAGACCTGCGGTTCAAAAATCACCCTGACCTCTGACCCATGACTTCTTCATTCTGGTACGACCTGAATTTGGACTTCTGCTGTTACCTCTGGATGCAGCTTAATTTCAGCGGTGTAAGTTCCTGTTTGGCTAATGTCAGGTAAGGTAATTCCACGCCGATCTACCTCTTGACCAATGGCTTCTTGAACTAACGCTGCGACTTCGGGAGCAGTTACAGTACCAAAGATTGCATCTTTTTCGCCAACTTGCTTAGCAATAGTCAATTGCCCAACTTTGTCTAATGCTGCTTTTTGGGCTAAAGCTTGTTGCTTTAATTCTTCTTGACGTTGACGTTCTTTTTCACGCTTGCGTTCAGCTTGCTTGAGAATACCTGGAGTCGCCTGCACCGCTAAATTTTGGGGCAGCAAATAATTGCGAGCGTAGCCTGGTGCAACTTCAACTAAGTCTCCAGATCGTCCTAACTTACTAATATCCTGATTGAGAACTAATTGCACGCGTTTTGCCATGATTTTCCTGTCGTGATTTAATTGCTGTGGTGTCTTTGCAGTAGAAGGATGAAACTACTTTGTAAAAGGAGTCAGAATTTATAATCGTAACGAAATGCAGCAAGCGATCGCAACTATTTATCATACTGCGTGCAGTTAATTTGCAGCAATCTTGTTGATGCTGTGATTTATTCTAGAAAAAACTACTGGAAGTTAGAACTGATCTTTCATGCCGCGCAACCGTGCAAAAGTTTGCAATGGATCGTTACTTTGGACTGCTAACTGTAATTCTGGTTGATGCCAACGCAAAAAAGGATTAGTACGCTTTTCGATACTCAACATCGAAGGTATAGTAGCTGCAAAACGATTACGTGCTGCTTTGACAGTAGCAAAACGAGCTTGTAACTCAGGGTTTCCACCATCCACTGTCAGTGCAAACTGCAGGTTCTTTAAAGTGTATTCGTGAGCACACCACACTCGCGTATTATCCGGTAAAGCTCTTAATTTAGATAAAGAATCCATCATTTGGGCTGGAGTCCCTTCAAATAAGCGACCGCAACCTCCAGCAAATAAAGTATCACCACAAAACAAATCTCCAAGCGCCCCTGGTGTTTCTGGTGGAAAGTAGTAAGCAATGTGGGCGCGAGTGTGTCCAGGGACAAAAATGACTTCAGCAGTGCGATCGCCAAAGTAAACGCGATCGCCTTCTTTCAAAAAAACTTGTTGTCCAGGTATTCTGCCACGATCTTTCTCGCCACCATACACTGTGACATTACCAAAATGCTGCATCAACTTGCGATTACCACCCACATGGTCATTATGATGATGCGTATTAAAAATTGTCACTAGCTTTGCGCCTAGTTGCTCTAATTGCTGTAGTACTGGTTCCGCCTCTGCTGGGTCTACAACCGCAGCTATATTTTGCATGGGTTCATGCAGTAAAAAGATGTAATTATCATAAAGTGCTGAAATTCTGATGACTTCCATTGCTTGTAGTTCTATCACTCTTCCAATTAATAACGTAATAAAAATTATTTTTAACGAGAAAAAATACTTAATTAACAATTCAAAGCTTTTAGAGTTTATACCTAACACTAATGAATAAACCCAATAATAAGTGAAGATTATAGACGTGCCAAAAGTATTACTGTAATTTACTGAAATTATAGTGGTTTAAATATTAGTAGGTAACTAAAACTTGACTTAAATTCACTGCCCAGATATTCAATTTTCGTGACAAAAATGCTCATAACAAGCAATTCAGCAATGATGTTATTTTAATTTATGTACAAAACTTAGATGTAAATTGGTATTTAGTAGATAAAAAGAAAGCAGATTTAATTGCTGGTGAATTGTTCGTGGACTGTTTGGGCAAACTGAATAATCTGAGAAAAATTAGGTGTTGCAATGTAACTATCGATTCCTAACCACAATAGGTATTCAATATTGCCAGCAGGACCTAGCAACGGAGAAACGGTTAAGCCACGATATTGCCAATTTAGTTGTTGTGCAGCTTGTAACACCTGAAAAATTGCCTCAGCTTGTGCTTTGGGATCGCGGACTACGCCTTTTTTGCCAACTTGCGATCGCCCTACTTCAAATTGTGGTTTAACGAGCAAAACTGCTTCTCGCGGAGGCTGTAGTAACTCCCACAAAGCAGGTAGAATCTTTGTTAAAGAAATAAACGATACATCAACTACCGCAAAATCAGCAGCAGCGTCACCCTCTTTATATAATTGTTCTGGTTGCAGATAGCGTAAATTAGTTCGTTCTTTTAAAATGACACGCGAATCGTTGCGTAAACCCCAGTCAACTTGTCCGTAGCCAACATCGACACCATAAACGCGTTTTGCACCAGCTTGCAAAAGACAATCTGTAAAACCGCCAGTGGAGATTCCACCATCTAAGCAAACACGCCCAGCAACCGAAATCTCAAATTCAGTTAAAGCTTTGAAAAGCTTTTCTCCGCCGCGTGAAACGTAAGGCGATCGCTCTTTGATATGAATTGGTAATGTTGTCTCAACCTCAGTTCCAGGTTTGTCAATAATTTGTTGATTGACAAAAACTTCACCGGCGCGAATCAAACGTTGCGCTTGTTGTCTAGAGGAACAAAGTTCTAAGTCTACAAGTAGCGTATCAAGTCGTTGTTTAGCCAAGACAAAATTACAGAAGAAGGGGCGAGGGGTGAGGAGTGAGGGGAATAAAAATAATTCTTTAGAGGTGGATAAAAAAATCACTAAAAGAACAAAGAATTATGGCGAGATACATTGAGCCGAGGAGAATAATTCCTTGTTTCAATCCCATGCTTTTAAGCTACTGTTCCCTCACCTCTCTGAAATATAAGCTTTGTCTATTCTAATGCTTACAGACTGCTACCAAAGGTTACGGTAGATTTCCCCTTCCCACGTACTATTCCAGTTAGTCCCAAACGGAAATTGCTGCCAATCAGTCGTTTCATCGGGAGTCACACGAGTTAATGATATTAACTCAGATTGAATTTGCTCAATAAGATCCTGTTCCGCCGCCGTCAGATGCACGTCCGCAGATGGATTTGAGTTTTGCGCAGGATTGACCATCATGGCAACATCAAAAGACTTGCCATTGATTTTGACTCCAATATAGTCAAGATGTCAGTCTTCTTAGAAATTCTTTACTTTTGGATGAACGAGCGGCTAGTGGGAGTGTGGGAGAGATTTGATTATTATTGTTCTTTACTACCCATCTACCCGCCTACCCAACTACCCGCCTACCCTCTTACCCTTCTACTTCTTTCACCGATATCCCGCAGCTTGTAGCGAAAAAAGTCGGGCATAACGTCCTTCAGCTTGCAGTAACTCCTCGTGAGTTCCTTGTTCAATTAATTCTCCACCAGAAAGAACAACAATCTTATCTGCCATGCGGACAGTGGAGAAGCGATGCGAAATTAAAATTGCCATTTTATCTTTGCTGAGAGTGCGAAATCGTTGAAAAATTAACACTTCAGCTTCCGCGTCCATCGCTGCGGTGGGTTCATCTAAAACAAGAATATCTGCTTGTGTCCGCATGAAAGCCCGCGAAAGTGCAATTTTTTGCCATTGTCCGCCAGAGAGTTCTTGACCTCCTTTAAACCAACGCCCTAACTGGGTGTAGAATTTATCAGCCATTTGCTCGATAAAAGGTTGTGCCATGCCTTTATCTGCGGCAGTATGCCAGTGTGGTTCTTCAACCAAGTGTTGAACATCTCCAACACCAATGTTCTCACCAACAGTGAATTGATAGCGGACAAAATTTTGGAAAATCACGCCAATCCGCCGATGCAAAACTTCAATATCCCATTCTTGTAAATCTAAGCCATCAAGCAGAATTCGTCCTGAATCTGGAGAGTAAAGGCGCGTTAATAATTTAATTAAAGTCGTTTTTCCCGAACCATTTTCACCCACGATCGCCAGTTTTTCACCTGGTTTGAGATGCAACGATAAGTTTTTTACTGCAGGTTGCAAGCTTCCTGGATAGGTAAAAGTCACATTTTCAAACCGAATACCGTCTTGGGGAATAATTCCTTGAGTCGCATTACCGCCTGGTTGGGGAATGTCTTGTTCGAGAAACTCATAAAGATTAGACAAATACAACTGATCTTCGTACATTCCTCCTAAGGAAGTCAGTGCAGAAGAAAATGTTGTTTGTCCTTGGCGAAACACAACAAGATACATCGTCATATCACCAAGCGAAATTCGTCCGGCGATCGCTTCTATCACAATCCAAGCATACGCTGCATAAAATGCTGCACTACTCAGTAAACCCAAAGCGTAACCCCACACGCCTCGGCGTAGGGTTAAATTGCGATCTTCACGATAAAGGCGATTAAAAATATTGTGGTAGCGTTGTAGCAACATTGGTCCTAGTTGATACAGCTGCACCTCCATCGCAAAATCTTCACGCGCGATTAATGTTTCTAGATAATGCTGTTGTCGTGTTTCTGGTGCGCGCCAGCGAAATAAGCGAAAGGCTTCTCCGGCAAATTTTGTTTCAGCAACGAATGCAGGAATTGCAGTTAAAACGAGTGCTAACAAAGCCCACAGCGAAAATTGTAGTAGTAATCCACCGTATGTAATGAGTGAAAGACTATCTTGAACAATACCAAACGTACGACTAACAAGCGACAGCGGACGACTTGAGGCTTCACGCCGCGCCCGCGTCATCTTATCGTAAAATTCAGAATCTTCAAAATGGGCAAGATCGAGGGTTAAAGCCTTTTCTAGAATTAAAATATTAACTCTTTGCCCTAATAACACTCGTAATAGTGATTGACAGATACTCAATCCCCGTTGACTGCCTGCGAGTAAGGCAACTAATATGGCTTCTAGTGTTAAATAGCCTAAGGCGGCTCGATTACTTTCTAATCCTGACTGTGAGGCTACCACAACCGCATCAACAATTAATTTACCAATGTAGGCGATCGCCCCAGGAAGTAAACCTGCTGTTAAAGTGAATACTGCCAGAACCAATGTCAGGACATGGCTAGTCGTCCATACCAGTTCGATAGCCCGTCCACTATAACGAAATATTGCTAATATTTGTCGCAAGCTTTGCTGCAATGGGAGTGCGATTCCCTGCGAATAACTTTTCATCTACGATCCCATGCGGGAAACCCACTCCACTCTTTTTACTAACCCTAGCTACTTAACTCCCCTTTTGTTCGTGATATTCCGAGATTTGGTCGTAAATTTCCTCAGGAAACTGCAAATCTTTGTAAACGTTGCAAGCATCAGGATCGTCAGGATTGGGACAAATCGGAAAATCTTGCTGTTGTTGCCATTCCAATACTCGTTCGCGGCGTGGGGGGTTATAGTCTTTACCTTGTACTTGTTGATAAAGCGATCGCGCGTCTTCTTCACTAAAGTCGCGGTCTTTTTGCAGGTGTTCGATTAACTCTTTTTCGCTTAAAAAGTGCCGCGCTACCATCGCAAACACTAA
Source organism: Gloeocapsopsis sp. IPPAS B-1203 (assembly GCF_002749975.1). Taxonomy (NCBI): domain Bacteria; kingdom Bacillati; phylum Cyanobacteriota; class Cyanophyceae; order Chroococcidiopsidales; family Chroococcidiopsidaceae; genus Gloeocapsopsis; species Gloeocapsopsis sp. IPPAS B-1203. Next base: position 238,356 of record NZ_PEIG01000009.1, read on the forward strand.
TCTACCGTAGTGACCAATATCCTTACCTGCATCTAAAGCATCTAGTAAATGCGCCATCATGTCGCTTTTGCGTAAATCTGCAATTGCCATATGTGATGTTCTCCCTGAATAATAAAGAGGTCAGGGGTCAGAGGTCAGAGATCAGGGTTGTACAGATAGAACCTAAACTGATTAGTAGTTTCCACAAAAGTAGATTTTTCCATGAATCCTGACTTCTAGCTCCTAGCCCCTCTTCATTCTACTTAAAGATAGTACACAAGTACTAAATTGATGAAACGGTATCGTGTAAAGGCGGACGCCAGCAAAGGTATGCAAGGGAACCAAATAAAGGAATAAGCGCAAACAACCAAAAAAGTTGTGAATCGCTAGAATAACCGCGACGCGCCATATCATCGCCAAGTACGGTAGGAAACAAGACAGTAAACACACAAAACGCTAAACTCATACCGTGAATAAAGCGATCGCCTAAAAACTGCTGGAAAAAATCTCCCCAATCGCCAGCAAATAAACCAAAAGCGACTAAACCAATGGTAAAGATCGTCACAGCGACACCAGTACTACGCGAGTCTAGCAACTGTAACCACGAATCTTTAGCACCAGTAAATTCTTGATTCGCTTCGCGTAACGCCAAGTATGGGATTAACCCAATCACACCTGTACCAAGTGACGCGAGTGCAAAAGCCCAAAACGGAATCTTCTGCATTCTGCCATCAAAAAACAAAAGGCAGCTATAAATGAATATCCAAACACCAATGAGCGAAAACAAAGATAAAATAACTGGATTTACCTTTGTCCACTGCAACGTCAGAATATTGATTAACAGTGTTAAGGTTTCTTGTAGATGCAATGGTGGTGCAAAAAACAGCACATAGATTATAAATGCTGCCCAAAGCACCCATAAAATAATTTTTCTACTCATAAGTAAGCGAGTGAAAACGAACATCACTAAAAGGCTGGTAATTGGTCATTGGTAATTGATAATTGGTCATAGTTCCGATTCATTACCTGTTACCCATTACCCAACAAAACTAAGCATGACAAATCCATCCTACATTTTTCTTGCGGGAGCCAGCCGTGGCGTCGGTCGAGAAATCGCGCATTGTTTGAGACAACAACAATTAAAGGTAAAAGCGTTACTACGCAGCGAGGCGACTCGTGCGGATCTAGAAGCAATGCAAATTGAGGTTGTTTTAGGCGACGCCTTGCGTGTCAGTGATGTAGAAAACGCAATGTTGTCAGAAGGAATTACAGCCGTTGTCAGCACAATTGGTGGTTTACCTAAAGATGGCGATCGCGCTGACTATTTAGGAAACAAAAATTTGATCGATGCAGCAGTCAAAGCCGGAGTTCAAAAATTTATTTTAATTTCCTCAATTGGTAGCGGTGATAGTGCGCAAGCTTTACCACCTCAAGCTTTGGCAACATTAGGGTCTGTATTAGCTGAGAAGGAAAAAGCTGAACAGCATTTGATTAACAGTGGACTCATTTATACAATCATTCGACCAGGTGGTTTGAAATCAGAACCCGCAACAAATAATGGCATTCTTACCGAAGATCCGCGAGTTGCTGGGACAATTCACCGCGCTGATGTCGCCCAACTTGTCTGTCGCTGTCTCAATTCGGAAAAGGCGAATAATAAAATTCTCTCCGCCGTCGATCGCCAAATGATGTACGGTCAACCTGATTTTGTTGCATTTGATGTCAGCTGAGCGATTGAAATCACCGCTACACAAACGAAACCTATCTTCATAGGTTTTTCTAACGTTACCTCTAGTGCCGATCTTGCAGTATGATAAATTTTAAGATTGTTTTACAGAATGCTTAATACACGGCTATGGAAATCTTGACACTCGGTTGGGTTACACTGCTTGTTACCTTCACATGGTCAATTGCAATGGTAGTTTGGGGTCGTAACGGACTGTAAAAGCTCAAGTGGAAACGACAACAGCACTTAATGTTCTTGTTTTAATTGCCTTTGGGTTACTGACTGCAGTAACCGGAGGTGTTTTGTACTTAACAGCAGCAGATTGGCGCGATCGCCGTCGTCAAGACAAAGAAAACCGCGAAAACCGCATTCAAGGTAAATACAAACGCAAAAAGGGGTAAGGCAATGCCTTACCCTCTTGACACAATTGTAATTTTATGCGCTTTGAGCGCCTGGTTGCCCATTTTCCACAATGAAGGATGCTAGCGTACTTGCTGGAGCTTGCGGATCGAGAATCGTCGAAACAACTCGATAATCGCTACGCCATTGTTTGGGTGTCAGTTGACAGCGAACGTAACCGCGAAAAGCACCGTCGAAAAATTTGGTATGTGGGTTGTTTGCTAAAGCTGCAGTAACTGGGGCGATAAACTGCGCGGGAAAATCAGAGGAAATTGAAGTTCCAACAAACTCTGTACCAATGGTAGGCGAAGCAGGATTGTTAAAGTCGGCTTTGAGATCGTGTACCCAGTTTGAATGAATATCACCTGTAATCACAACAGGGTTAGCTACTTCTTTGCGTTGTTGGATGAAGTTAAATAGGCGATCGCGTGCTGCAACATAACCATCCCACTGATCGAGGTTAAACACCTCACTGTCTGAACGCGCATCAAAATCAAATTGAGCCATCATTGTTTGTTGGGCTATGACATTCCAACGCGCTTGCGATCGCTCTAATCCTCTAAATAACCAACGTTCTTGCTCTTTGCCTGTCATCGTCGCATTTTCAGCCAAAGCTTCCGCACACCGAGGTTTTAATCCATCATCACACGGTTGATTGGTGCGATACTGACGAGTATCCAATACAAAAAACTCAGCTAAGTCCCCAAAAGTCAAACGTCGATAAAGTTGCAGATTTGGACCCTTGGGTAAGGAAGATAAACGCAATGGCATATGCTCGTAGTAAGCTTGATAAGCGTTTGCACGGCGCTTAATAAATTCCTCTCGTGTTTGATTGTCTTCAGGAATTAAGTTGGCATAATTATTATCAACTTCGTGGTCGTCCCAGGTGACAATCCAAGGAAATTTTGCATGAACTGCTTGTAAATGAAATCCAGTTTTGTACAAAGCATGGCGGTTGCGGTAGTCAGCAAGACTAACAATTTCAGGGCTATTGTGTTGACGTGGCTTGCTGAAATCAGGTCCGTATTCGTAAATATAATCGCCAAGATGGATGACAAAATCGAGTTCTTCCTGCGCCATATTGCGGTAGGCAGAATAAAAGCCATTTTGCCAGTCTTGACACGAAGCAAATGCAAAAGTTAGTTGTTGTAAGCGTTCGCCTTGTGCGGGTGCAGTGCGCGTTCTCCCGATGCGACTTGTGTCATTACCCGCTTTGAATTGATACCAATACCAGCGATTTGGTTCTAATCCTTGAACTTCTACATGAACTGAATGGGCAAGTTCAGGAGTCGCGATCGCCGTTCCTTTCTGAACCACTTGCTGCATTTTGGGATCTCGTGCTACTTGCCAGCGCACTTCAATATTCTGCCTTGGCATTCCCCCACCGTTGAGTGGTTGAGGTGCTAACCGCGTCCAAATCACAAAACCATCGGGTAATGGTTCTCCTGAAGCGACACCAAGTTTAAATGGATAATCAGAAAATCTTGGTTGAGCAACAACTCGCCGCGAAAATTGACTTGCGATCGCCAAACTTGTTAATGCACTCACACCCATCAGCAAGCGCCGCCGCTGCATCTGAGTCACCAGCAAACGCTCCACATCCCAGCGAGCCATATTAATTCCTCTAGATATCTTCTTTAAAGTCAGGCAACTTAGAAAAATCAAAGATTTAATCAAGTAACCAATCTTTTTTTGAGTAAAAGACTCTTATGCAAGATATCAATTGATAATTAACTGCTGTTCAAGCTAGCGTTAAACTTCTTTTAAGCTAAAATGTTTTTGAAAATAATTTCAACATAGCTTTAATTTCAATATTTTATTGAGATTGTCCGCTGTTTTTATAGAAGTTATTAACTATGAAACCAAAAGAGATTTATTACTATTTCTCAGTTTATGAAATTAGAGCATAGTGAATTTGCTTTATATATCGATGATTCAGGTAGCCCTAAGCCTGATCCCAAAGATCAATATCCTTTTTTTGGCATGGGTGGTGTTCTCATAAGTAGAGGTCATGAACCGATTATTGAAACGTTAGTATTAGGCTTTAAACAACGCTGGAATATTCCTCTAGATACACCTTTACATGGAAGCGAAATACGTTCTAAAAAGGATAGGTATGATTGGCTAGGAAATCTTTCAAAAGCAGATCAACAAAAGTTTATGGAGGATGTAACTCACACAATAGTTGCTTGCCCAATTATTGTTCATGCTTGTGTTATATCTCGTCATGGTTATCTAAAACGATACTTAGAAAAGTATGGCGAGGATACATGGGAAATGATGAAAAGTGCATTCACTATTTTAGTAGAACGTGCAGCTAAGTATGTAGCTACTAAAAATGGTACATTAATGGTTTATTTTGAAGCTGCCGGAAAAAAAGAAGATAGACTAATCAAATCTTACTTTAATGAACTGCGCTCTGTAGGACACCCTTTTGATACTGTTCGAGCTAATAAATATTCTCCTCTATCTGCTAACGACTTTTCATCTCTACTACGCGGGATCGATAGCAAGAAAAAGAAAAATTCAGTGATGCAAATTGCTGACTTATGTTTGTACCCTGTTGTTATTAGTAAAAACAAGCCAAACAATCAAGCATTTTTAAGCCTTAAAAAGGCTAATTTACTAGTAGATTGTGATTTAGAGCCTAATCTTGTAGATAGTTTAGGAATTAAATATTACTGCTTTGACAATAACCCCTAAAAACAACAAAACCGCCTTTTTAGCGGTAATGGTGCGGCGGTCTACGACCACCCCTAGGCTGTGCCTATTTTTAAGGCTACCTTTTAATCATTTTTTTGTCAACTATGGCTAGCCTATCATTTAGTAACAATTATAAGTAATTATACTTAAAAAAGAACTTGCCTCAAGAGCACTAATCCCTCAAAGCAAGCTTGTCAATTTGTCAGTTGTAATTGAGATAGCTTTTTATAACTGCTTTACCTCAGAAACCAACTTGCCTACGACATCTTTAGCGCTACCAAAGAGCATCATAGTTTTATCTTTGTAGAACAGATCGTTATCTACCCCAGCAAAGCCAGTACTCATACCCCGCTTAATTACAATTGTGTGCTTAGCGCGATCTACTTCTAAAATTGGCATTCCATAAATGGGGCTAGCAGCATCGCTACGGGCTGCGGGATTAACAACATCATTTGCGCCAATTACCAACGCGACATCTGTTTGCTCAAATTGGGGATTAATATCCTCCATATCATGCAACTGTGGATACGGAACATTCGCTTCTGCAAGTAACACATTCATGTGCCCTGGCATTCTTCCAGCAACAGGGTGAATGGCATACTTGACATCGACACCCATTTTTTCAAGTTGATCTGCTAATTCGCGAACACTGTGCTGTGCTTGCGCTACTGCCATCCCATATCCAGGAACAATCACGACTGAACGCGCATAACCCAACATCATTGCGCCTTCTTCGGGATCAATGCTGTGGACAGTTTTATCTTCTGTCCCACTACCGCCAGCAACTCCAGCTTTACCAAACGAGCCAAACAACACGCTAACTAATGAGCGGTTCATTGCTTTGCACATGATCTGCGTCAAAATTAACCCAGATGCACCTACCAAAGCACCTGCAATAATTAGCATATTGTTCATGACGACAAAACCAGCAGCACTCGCCGCTAAACCTGACAACGAGTTCAACAGCGAAATCACGACAGGCATATCGCCACCACCAATTGGTAGGACAAATAATACGCCGAGGAGTAGGGAAACGCCCACTACTGCCAAGAATATTGGTAAATTTTCGGGGGCAAATAATAAATATCCGCTACCAACAACAAAACCACCTAAAAGTAAGGCATTAATCGGTTGCTGTAAAGGAAATGTCACAGGGGAACCGCTGATTAAACCTTGCAGCTTGGCAAAGGCAATCATACTGCCAGTAAAGGTGACACCACCAATAAAGACATCCAACAGCATGGAAATATTGGCATCGAGGGGAATCGCTTGAGAATTTCCCATTAATCGCCAAAACTCTGCCACTGCTACCAGTGCCGAAGCCGCACCACCAAGTCCGTTCAATAAGCCCACCATCTGCGGCATTGCCGTCATGGCAACTTTTTGCGCAGCGATCGCACCAATCAACGAACCAACCGCTAACCCAATTAGAATCATTTCATAGCTCAGCACTTGGCGATCGAGCAACGTTGCGACGACAGCAAGCAACATCCCGACTGCTGCTAAGAAATTACCTTGCCGTGCAGTAGCAGGCGAACCTAATTTTTTTAAACCAACAATAAATAACGAAGCAGCGACTAAATAAGTTAACTGAATTCCAGTTGGTAGAAAGTCACTCACGCTTTCACCTCTTTTTTCTTAAACATTTGCAACATCCGATCTGTCACCAAGAAACCACCTACAACGTTAATGGTCGCTAGTACGACGGCAATTAACCCTAAAATGACAGATACCTGTCCCTCATTAGCACCCGAAACTAGAATTGCGCCGATAACCGCAATGCCGGAAATCGCATTCGCACCAGACATTAAAGGCGTATGTAATGTTGGCGGGACTTTATTGATGACCTCAAATCCTGTAAAAGATGCCAAAACAAATACAAACAAAGCAGCAAGTAATGCTTCTGTCATTGAAAAATCTCCATTTCTTAGTAGGTAATTGGTAATGGGTGATTGGTAATTGCTTTGATCGCCCATCACCACTTAACCAGCCGTGGCACTACTGAAAGTTGCCAAAGCCTCTTTGACTCGTTGATTGCGAATTTCACCTGCGTGTGTAATGCAAGCAGCACTGACAATATCGTCATCAAAATTCACGTCTAAGTTGCCATCTTTAATCAGCAATTGGACAAGTGAAAAAAGGTTTTTTGCATACAGTTGACTCGCGTGAACTGGCATTGACGAAGGTAGATTAATTGGTCCAATAATTGTTACACCATTGCGTTGCACGTCTTTACCTGGTTCGGTACAAGCACAGTTTCCACCTTGTTCAGCAGCAATATCGACAATAACTGAACCTGGTTTCATTCGAGCTACCATTTCTTCAGTAACAAGTAGCGGTGCTTTTTTACCAGGAACTTGTGCCGTTGTAATAACTACGTCAGATTGCTTGATGTGTTCGGCAACAACTTCTTGCGTACGTTGCTTTGCAGCTTCCGAAACTTCTTTAGCGTATCCACCATCGGCAACGGTATCTTCATTAAGTTGGACTTCAACAAATTTAGCGCCCAAGCTTTGAACTTCTTCTTTGACTGCGGGGCGAATATCAAAGGCTTCTACTACAGCGCCTAGGCGTCTTGCAGTGGCGATCGCTTGTAATCCAGCGACTCCTGCACCCATGATAAATACTTTAGCTGGAGCGATTGTTCCCGCCGCAGTCGTCAGCATGGGAAAGTATTTTGGCAGTGCTGCGGCAGCAATTAACACGGCTTTGTATCCCGCAATCGATGCTTGTGATGATAAAGCATCCATACTTTGCGCTCTCGTTGTGCGCGGGATCATTTCCATACTCAGCGCTGTAATCTGTCGCTGTGCTAAACGCTGGGCGATCTCAGGTTCACCTAATGGATTTAAAAAGCTAATTAAAACTGCGCCTTCACGCAATAAATCTACTTCCAAACGTCCGTCTTCGCGCTCTCTAGGTATCCCTACTTTGAGCAGGATATCAGCTTCACGCCACAAGGCATCTGTATCAGTTATGATTTTTGCCCCTGCTGTTTCGTAGTCTGTATCCGTAAAAAAGGAACTTTCTCCGGCACCTGCTTCTACCCAGATTTCGATTCCCTTCTTAACTAGTCGAGCAACTGTATCTGGAATTAAGGCAACACGACGCTCACCAACTTCAATTTCTTTTGCAACTGCTAATTTCATTCAATCTCCTTCTTGATAATCCCAATCACGCAATTCAAAACTATGTGTGTTACTAGCTCCCTCTATAGCCAATTGAAAGCTCCTTACTCCTCCTCAGTTTTGCATGGACAAGGCAAAGCAGCGTGTTATCCGCTTTGTTGCTATCGGAGGCTTCATTGTGGCAATTGCAATTTAATACTTTTCAAAACTTACTTATACTTAATTCTGCACATCTTATTGCGATCCCCAAATGTTAAATTCTATCTTTAGCTTCTTTTATAAATTGAGCTACAAAAAATAGCCTATATGTTACACGTAGTAACATTGACTTTCTTCGTCATACAGAAAGCATATTTAACAATTTTGGGAAATGTCTTGATGAATGTAGCTTACCTGATAGGCACTTGTGTGGCAAAATGTCTCAACTTTTATAACGAAAACCCAAGATATAGACACACTGGTACACATTTATCAACAAAGTCAAGCAAATTACCTAAGATGAGAGTAACTCAAACTGAGCCTGCTCTGCTTCTTTGGTCTAAGATATGCTCAACAAAATCTTAAGAAAATGGCACTTTTTTCAACTACAGCACGTCCAACCTCACAGGAGCGAGGAGCGATGAGTAAGGAGTTCTCTCACCCCTTAACAGGCATTTAGCGGCTGGAATTGCGATTTGTGTGTCGGGCTACTTCCTCTCCACACAATTTTTAGCTTCTCCATACCATTAGTGCTAGAGCCTTAAACTTGATTTACACGAGATTCTTTTCTGCCCTCGTCTCTCATCCCTAGCTCCTCGCCCCTTTCTGGTAAAGTTTAGTAAAAACACCTAGTAATTTTTTAGGTATACAGACCGATGGTAGCCACAAAAGTATCTATGCGTCGCGTAATTTCTGCTTTAGCTGTTAGTGGTTGTTTGATTGCTGCATTTCCTGTCATTTCTACCGCCCAGTCTTTACCTGGTTTTACAATATTTAGCGGTGTAAAACGCGAAAATCAGTTGCCTTTTCGCTTGGATTTTGGTGGGCAAGCTAATGGTTGGGATCGGTACCGCTTGCGCATTCCAGGAAATAGGCTGAATTTAGCTGCTGCTCAATTTACAGTTTCCTATCCAGATAACTATCGAGGCAAATTTGATCCAGATAAAATTGAAGTACGTGTAAGAGGCAAAAGCGTACCCCTGCAAGAAGTGAGATGGGACCAAGAAAACCGTGTAGTAGAAATCTTTCCTGCCGAACCTGTACCAGCTAACTCGCGTACTGAAATAGTATTTTCTAATGTTAGAAATCCTACCTTTGGCGGGATGTACTATTTCAATTGCCAGATTCAATCTCCTGGTGATGTACCCCTACTGCGCTATGTAGGAACGTGGATTCTGAGTATTAGTTGAGCTAGCAGTTAGTCTATCTTCCTGAGAAGCTGCTATTCAAGTCAATCAGTTGCAAGTTTGGTGATACAATAAGAGATTGTGATTTTTTGAAACAGCTGAGTAAGGAAGAAAACCCATGAAGCGCACTCTAGAAGGAACCAACCGCAAAAGAAAAAGAACATCTGGCTTTCGCGCTCGCATGCGGACTCCAGATGGACAAAACGTGATTAAAGCTCGCAGAAAAAAAGGACGTCATCGGTTAACCGTTTAGCGTTGAGACATTCAAAAATCAACGAGACGTAGTGCATAGCTCAAATAGACTTCAAAGTCGGTACGATTTCCGAGCAGTGTTTCGAGAAGGTATCCGCTGTCATGGATCTCATCTCACACTGAGAGCCTTACACAAAAAAGCTAAACCGATTGTTAATAATTCCAAGGTGGAGCCAGAAAACTTTGAGTTAGTGCCAACTAAAATTGGCATTTCGATTAGTACAAAGGTGAGTAAACGGGCTGTAGTGCGCAATCGGATCAAGCGTCAGATCCGAGCAGCTTTTCGCAGTTTGTTACCTCAGATATCGCCTGGATGGCTATTAGTGGTTATCGTAAAACCTTCAGTTGTGCAAGCTAAGTGCGATTACGATCAATTTCTGCAAGAATTAGAGCAGTTGTTGAAAGAAGCTGAGGTAATCGATGGGCATTCGTGAAGAAGTGTTTTTTGAAGGTGGACCGCATACTGGAGACCTTATTATTAACTTGCTAATTGGATTAACGCTAATCGGTTTACCACTGAGTGTTGGCGCAATTGTCAGAGCCTTGTGGTTACGCTATCGCGTTACAAATCGTAGAATTACAGTAACAGGAGGATGGCAAGGGCGCGATCGCACTGATATTATCTACGCAGAAATTGTCAAGATTGTAAAAGTTCCTCGTGGTCTTGGCATGTGGGGAGATATGGTTCTTACACTTAGAGATGGTAGTCGCTTGGAACTACGTGCAGTTCCAAAGTTTCGCGAGATTTACGACTATATCAACGAGCAAGTAGCTGCCAAGAAAGTTGGTGCAACATCATAGTCTGATAACGATATGAGGGCAGGCTTCTGGTTTTACTATGAAATGCTAGAGCCAGTGCTTAGCGTAGTATTTAATAATATGAACGAATTTTGAACATCGATGTGTTAGTAAAATGACGAAAAACATCAATCCTCCGTTCTCTGCTCGCAACGCCTAACCCTTAGTTCGGATACATTAGATTCAGACAAATTAGAGTAGTTCAGGTTGACTTAACACCAATGGATTTTGGTATCGGGTTTCTTTCTAACAACGTAATGCTGCCGATCCTGGATTTCTTCTATGGGATCGTGCCCAGCTATGGCTTAGCGATCGTGGCGTTAACACTCGTCATTCGCTTTGCACTTTACCCTCTCAGTGCTGGCTCAATTCGCAATATGCGGCGCACGCGAATTACGCAGCCTTTAATGCAAAAGCGGGTTAAAGAAATTCAAGAACGACACAAGGACAATCCTGCAAAGTTGCAGGAAGAGATGAGCGCGGTATACAAAGAATTTGGTAATCCGCTAGCTGGATGTTTACCAGTACTGTTGCAAATGCCAGTACTGTTTGCTTTATTCGCGACGCTGCGCGGTTCGCCGTTTTCTGATATCAACTATACTGTCAACCTGCAAATTGTACCCCAGGAACAAATCGAACGAATTCAACCAAAAGCCTTTGCGACTTCACCTCAAAATATCTATATAGCCGATGGAGAGCATTACCGCATTAGCGCAATTGTACCTAGTGGTAATAGCTTAGCTGTTGGAGAAAAAACAAAGCTCGAATTTCAAACAGTTGAGGGTAAGCCACTTCAAGAGTTAGCGGCTGAACATCCAGAAACTAGGATTAAGCCACGTTGGAGCATCACTAAAGGTCAAGAGCGGATACAAATTGATGAAGTAGGCAATATTGAAGCCTTGCAACCAGGTGAAGCAACAATCCAAGGAACTATTCCAGGAATTGCTTCGGAAAAAGGCTTTTTGTTTATTGATGCTTTGGGCAGAGTGGGCGCGTTTGATGCCGATGGCAAAATTCACTGGGATATTGTGGCAATGGTGATCGGCTTTGGTTTGAGTTTATATCTTAACCAAGTTCTTTCTGGTCAAGGTGCCTCAGGTAATCCTCAACAAGATACAGTTAACAAAATTACTCCAGTCATTTTTTCGGGGATGTTTTTGTTTTTCCCGTTACCTGCTGGAGTCCTGATGTACATGCTCATTGCGAATATCTTCCAAACATTGCAAACTTTTGTTGTTTCCCGCGAACCATTGCCTGAAAATCTCCAAAAGATTGTCGCAGCATCAGAGACAAAAGAGTCAGAAGCCAAAGGACGTGAAGCACTTCCTTTCGAGCCAGGACGTTCTAAGAAAAAAGCTTCAGGATAAGTATGACAGAAGATACGCGAATGCAGCGGGGTCAAACTTGGTTGGAATCGCTGCTCAAACTTATGAGTGTGTCTACAAATGTGGAAGCACACTTAGTAGAAGCAAGTCAAATTCAAGATGGTGCTGCTCAAGAGCCTGACAATTACTGGTTGACAGTTGATGAAACTAAACTTAGCTCAGATCAAATAAAAACTCTCATTGGTTCCGAAGGCAACGTACTTGACGCAATTCAGTATTTGGCTAATGCGACACTCAATTTACATCAATCACAAGGCGAACAAGCATCATATACTGTAGAACTAGACGGTTATCGCATACGTCGCCAAGCAGAAGTGCAAGCGATCGCTTCCTCTGCAGCAGAGCAAGTCCGTGCTTCAGGGCAAGAAGTTGAAATTAAGTCTCTGTCATCAGCAGAACGCCGTCAAGTTCACACGTTTTTGAAAGGTTTCTCTGATTTAGAAACTTTTAGTAAAGGTAAAGAGCCGCACCGTCATTTAGTTGTGCGGCAGTTGCCATAAAATCAGTGGAGAGTCTGGGGGCGTTATTGCGCCCCTTTTACATAATTGATAGCTAACAAGTGATAGCAACAGCTAGACTGTTATTTGAGTACTAACCTGTGCCGGAAATACTTGTGTTTGAAGGGGTGGCGCAAAATTATGATGGAAGCAATTTATATTCCGCAGCTAATTAAAGCGCCGGAGAAAACTGAGGCAATTCAAGTTCAGGAGTTTTTACCAGATTTAGAAACCCTGACACCCGTTCGCGGCTGGATAAAAGTTAAACACTGCGGCAACTATTTAGAAGTTTCAGCAACTGCCGAAACAATCATCACATTAACTTGCCATCGCTGCTTGCAACAATATAATCATCGTTTGGTCGTCGATACCTCAGAAATTATTTGGTTAGACGAAACTGCAGAACAAACGGATACGCCTTTAGTTGAGCGAGAACTAGCTTTGGAAGACTTGATAGAAACATTACCACCTCGCGGTTTCTTCAATCCTACCCAGTGGCTTTATGAGCAGTTGTGTTTAGAAATTCCGCAAAGGCAACTGTGTGACAGTAAATGTCTCGGAATTCAAACAGACAATAACGATGCTTCAGCTGGACTTATTGACAAGCGCTGGGCTTCTCTGCAATCGCTCAAAAACAACTCTAATAGTTAAAATGCAAACGAGTCCTTAATAGCGTCTAGCCCCCAATACTACCATGAGCTTCCATGATGAATTTGAACTGCTACTCCGCGCCCGCTATTCACTAGTTTACATCCCAACATTTGAAGAAGAACGAGTAGAACTAGCAGTTCGGGAAGTTGCACAGCGTCAAGGAAATCGGGCAATCTATACTTGGGACTTTGTCGATGGATACACAAGTAATCCTAATGATGCGGGTTTTGGTCGTCGTAACCCGCTACAGGCGCTGGAATTAATTGAAAAACTGCCTATGTCAGCACCAGCAGTATTTATTTTGCGCGATTTCCACCGATTTTTGGAAGATGTGTCCGTTTGCCGTAAATTACGTAATTTAGCAAAGCTATTAAAGTCTCAACCGAAAAATATAGTTATTCTTTCGCCAAAAGTAGCGATTCCTGAAGACTTGAGTGAAGTTTTAACCGTCTTGGAGTTTCCTCTACCTGCAGCACCAGAAATTAAAGCAGAAATCGAGCGGTTACTAGCAGCAACAGGGCAATCACTGACGGGAAAGGTACTTGATGAATTAGTTCGTTCGTGCCAAGGACTATCAATGGAGCGCATTCGACGAGTTTTAGCTCGGGCGATCGCAACCCACGGACAAATTCAACCTGAAGATGTCGAACTCGTATTGCAAGAAAAGCGGCAAACAATTCGGCAAACTCAAATTCTTGACTTTTACCCTGCTACGGAAAAGATCTCTGATATTGGTGGATTAGATAATCTCAAAGATTGGTTGCTACGGCGAGGCGGGGCATTTACTGAACGCGCCCGCAGCTATGGTTTACCGCACCCACGAGGCTTATTGTTAGTAGGAATTCAAGGAACAGGAAAGTCACTGACTGCTAAAGCGATCGCGCATCACTGGCATTTACCTTTACTGCGCTTAGACGTTGGACGATTGTTTGGCGGTTTAGTTGGTGAATCTGAATCACGCACTAGGCAGATGATTCAAGTTGCTGAAGCCTTATCTCCTTGTATCCTCTGGATTGATGAGATTGACAAAGCATTTTCTGGCATTGGTGGTAAAGGTGACGCTGGTACGACAAGCCGTGTATTTGGTACATTTATCACCTGGCTAGCAGAAAAAACATCACCAGTGTTTGTTGTAGCGACTGCTAATGATATTCAGTCGTTGCCACCAGAAATGCTGCGCAAAGGGCGTCTTGATGAAATTTTCTTTGTTGGATTACCCACCCAAGAAGAACGCAAAGCCATTTTTACAGTTCATCTATTGCGACTGCGTCCGCACAATATCAAAAATTACGACATCGAACGATTAGCTTACGAAACACCAGACTTTTCCGGTGCAGAAATTGAGCAAACGCTCATTGAAGCTATGCATATTGGCTTTAGTCAAAACCGTGACTTTACTACCGATGACGTTTTAGAAGCCGCTAGTCAAATTATTCCTTTGGCAAGGACAGCGCAAGAGCAAATCGAGTTTCTCCAAGAATGGGCTGCGGCAGGAAAAGCTCGTTTAGCTTCAAAGCACAGCACTTTAAGTTGTCGGATTCAGCGGCAGATGCAATGAACTGCACGCCAACTACTCGTCCTTGTGAGCTAAAACTCAAATGAGCGAGAATGAAAGGCAACAGGAGCGTTGACCATAGCTCATATGCTTAATTAGCAATGTGTCAAACAGACCTAATTCTGCGCCAAATTGTAAAGCTTAATAGAGCAACAACACTCGCAATTGTAACTAATGCTGCCATTGCACTCATTCCTTGTAGCTGCATAGCTAGCCAGTTAGAAACAATTGTGACAGTCCATAACGTGATTGCTGTATGTCTTTGAGAAAAGCCCCAAGCTAGTAAACGGTGGTGCAGATGATCTTTACCAGGAGTACTTAAAGGATTTTTTCCTGCCATCAACCGTAATACAAATACTTGAGTCGTATCGATGACTGGCAAGAGCAGAAACAAGACAGGTGGCACTAGAGCAAACACCGTTGTTACTTTTAGATTACCTAAAATAGTTGTCGCAGCTAAAACGTATCCAAAAAAATAGGCTCCAGCATCGCCCATAATGATCCGTGAAGGATGAAAGTTGTGGCGTAAAAATCCCAGTGCGCCTCCTCCTAATGCAGCTAAAAGCAAAGTTGCTGCTGCCCGTGTCTCAAATTGAGCAGAAACTGCAAGTAAGCTCATAGCAGTAATAAAACTCACCCCTCCTGCTAAGCCATCCATTCCATCCATCAAATTAATAGCATTAGTAATTCCAACTACCCACAGCACAGTTAGACAGATCGCAAGTAGTGAGTCAATCGGAGTCCCCAAAGGTGCTTCTATTTTGATTCCACTACTAATCAATAGCAGTGCTGTCAGAATTTGAGTTAATAAACGTACCCACGGCGGTAAGCCGAATTGATCGTCAATAAAACCTACAAGTACTAGTATTGACCCTCCCAATAAGATTGTTAGAACTTCAGCAAGTACACCTTCAATCACAATTGGTCGTAAGAGAGTAGCCAGTACTAGTGCAGCAAGCACTCCGAAGTAAATGACTAAACCTCCAGCATTAGGCAAAGGTTCTCGATTCAGCCGCCTTTCGTTGGGTTGATCTGCCCAACCAACTTGTAACGCAAACGAACGCACTGGCGGAGTCAATCGCCAGGTGACTACCCAGGCTAATATAAAGGTAAAGATTACCGCTAGCCAGCCGGTTCCGCTAGGGTTGGCAATGCCGAGGGATTGGAGAAATCCGTACAGGTTCATCTATAATAATTCAACCCTTACTGGGAATAATTACACAAGCACGATCGCTATATAAATCAATATGCTACTGCCTTAAGGGAATTCCGTCGCTGATGTAAATCAGGTAAAAATTAGGAAATCTCACATTTTCTCTGGCGAATACTCACCTTTGATTAGAATTGTGCTGTTTCTGTTTAATTTCAGTAAGGCTAGCGATCGCTTATAGTGTATGCTATATTTATAAATCGTTGTCTAATGCTTGGCTCAGTAGCTCAGTTGGTTAGAGCAGGGGACTCATAAGCCCAAGGTCGGCAGTTCAAATCTGCCTTGAGCCATTTTTTATCATAATGCTAAAATAACGAAAGGCTGCTCGCGGGCGATCGCTATTATCCCCTGTTTGAGTAAGCTGTTTTAACGATTTCGTTACACAAGGACATTTTAACCAACATTTGTAACGAATGTAGATGATTTATGCAATTGTAGTTTCATAGTTTAGACGAGTTAGCTTAAGGAAGTAAAGCATTATTTAGGCATCTAGCAGCGTAAACGATTGACCCGTTTCTAGTTCACACACGTTGAGCACAAACCGCATTGCGTCAGGTACCCCGCCTGTAACCGTCAGCTCAACTGGGACATGCGATCGCTTGCGTTCAGGAAGTCCGAGTGTCGCCGCTTCGCTAGCCCACCCTGACTCGACCCACACAGTATAGGGGACGAAAGTACTTGCCCCACGGCAAGCTGGACGCCGTCGAGCGTTACCCGTGTTGATTGGAGTGACAGCGACTTGGTGGCAGTAAGCAGCTACTAGCTCAGATGTATCAATAGTCAATACTATTTGCGATCGCGGCTCGCACGCGGCTCGCTGCCGATTGAGACGATCTGGATCGAGCCAGAAAAATACGCGGTTGTTGATCAAGGCGTACCACTCCGCTGGGTTCAATCCAACCAAGCAAGATTCTAGTGCTTCTGGCGGCATTGGCTTTTGATCGCGAATCTGCACTCCGTTTGGAAGCTTAGTATGTTCCTGTCGTTGGACGCGCTCCAAGTGTTCGCGCTCAGTTCCAACTAGTCCAGCCAGATCAAGCAGTTTGCTAGCACAGAGCAGTCCGTACTGTTGGATCGACGACCAGTTTCCGGCTTCTGCCATGTGGTAAATGCGATCGGGGAGTTTTATCTGCTTTGCCATTGCTTAAAAATCGCTTTTCTTCACATAAGGATAGCTCCAGAGTGTAACTTGAAGTACCATAGATTTAAACCAAGCTTGGTCAATCTTCTCAACGTCATTAGTACTGTCACATAGATGTCCAAGTACCATCTGTTGAGCAGGCTGCTGGTACATCAGCATAAGTCCTTTGTTGCTATTTTGCGCAGGAATCGCCTTTTTAATTTTTAGTCAAAGTTTAGGCAGGGAACTGTATGAATACTCTAACATATGCCTTGACAGAGTTTGACAGCAATTCTTTGGGGATTTATAAGACCAAGGTCAAGTGTTCAAATCACTTTTGGGACATTTTTATTACAAATACCAAAACTTTTTGCTTGTTGCTATTAGATATTCCTAATTCAGGTTACATTTTCAGGTAAAAAAGTTAAATATCTGAGCTTAATTAACCTGAGTTCGGGTTAAGCTGTTTGAGATAAAAGCCACTCCATCTGAAGGCTGGGTTTCTTAGGTTGATGGCAGTAAGCAATTAATCCGCAAAGAACGTTAACGCAGAAATTAACAGGGCTTCGG